>NZ_JAVFVX010000119.1:0-21580 GCF_033441795.1 Streptomyces sp. ADMS
CGCTGGGAAGCCGCCGGATACGTCCTCGCCCCCGGCAACACCCGCAAGCGCATCCGCGTCTACGGCACCACCCGCAAGGAAGCCCTCGCCAAACTCACCGAGAAGATCGCCACCAGCAACCGCGGCGTCCCCGCACCTTCCGCACAGGGCAGCCTGGCCGCGTACCTGACGTACTGGCTTCAGAACGTCGCCGTCCACCAGCTCCGCGAGAACACCCACACCCGCTACACCGCCTGCGTCAACCAGTACCTCGTCCCCGGCCTGGGCAAGAAGAAACTCGCCAAGCTCACCGCCAAGGACATCCGCACCTGGCTCAACCAGCTCCGCATCACGTGCCAGTGCTGCGCCCGCGGCCTCGACACGAGCCGGCCTGAGCCCCGATGCTGCGCCGTCGGCACGTGCTGCGCCAAGAGCCTCTCCCCGCTGACGCTGGCGTACATCCACTCAGT
Organism: Streptomyces sp. ADMS; assembly: GCF_033441795.1. NCBI lineage: Bacteria > Bacillati > Actinomycetota > Actinomycetes > Kitasatosporales > Streptomycetaceae > Streptomyces > Streptomyces sp. ADMS. The sequence continues at coordinate 450 of NZ_JAVFVX010000119.1, forward strand.
GCTCAAGTCCGCCCTGGAGCACGCCGTCCGCGAAGAGGAGATCCCCCGCAACGTCGCCCGCAACGTCCGCACCGGCACCCCCCGCTCCCGACGCTTCGAACCCCTCACCGCTGACGAAGCCCGCCAGCTCCTCACCGCCGCGAACGGTCACCGGCTGTGTGCGCTGTTCGACCTGGCTCTCCACACCGGCCTCCGCAAGGGCGAACTCCTCGGCCTCTGCTGGGAAGACCTCGACCTGACCGGCGGAACCGCCAGCATCCGACGCACCCTCCAGCGCACCAACTCCAGCGGCCTGACCGCTCTCCCGACCAAGACCAAGAGCTCAGAACGGCGCATAGCCCTGCCAACGTCGTGCCTGCGCTCCCTCGAACAGCACCGCAGCCGACAACTCCAGGAACGCGAGGCCGCAGGGACGGGCTGGAAGGACAGCGGCTACGTGTTCACCCGCCCCGACGGCGCACCGATCGAAGGGTCCACCCTCACCCGACACTTCAACACCCTGCTCCGCCAGGCCAGGCTCCGCCGCATCCGCTTCCACGACCTCCGCCATTCGACCGCCACCCTCCTCCTGGAACAGGGCGTCGAACTCGTCGTCATCAAGGAACTCCTCGGCCACGCCCACATCGGCGTCACCGCCACGGTGTACGCACACGTGCGACTCCGCCTACAGCGCGACGCCATCGACGCCCTCGGCACCGTCCTCGGTACCCTGGAGATCACCAAGGCGGTCGACAGCGACGGCGACGAACCGGCGCCCTGCCCCACCCTCATCCGCTGACGTTGCCGTCAACTACTGCCGTCACCCCACGCAGAAGCCCCGCCAGAACGCATCTGGCGGGGCTTCCTTTTCGCTAACGCTATGGGAATTCCTTGGATCGCAACAGCGCCCGAGGCTCCGACTACCCCAGCATTTGATCTTCGTCAAACCCGAGCTCGTCCTCGACCCCGAGTTCGACAGCCGCATGCCATCGGACAACGTCGGGCCACGGCTGGGGCGTCATCTGGCGAAGGCGTTGAAGGGCCTCCGGCGTGCCGATCTCCCCCAGAGAGGAGATGACCTTCTGGCACAGCCAGTACGCCGGAGCGTCCTCGTCCACCGAACCTTCCGCCACCCTGAACAGGCAGGTGACCGCGTCTGTTTCCCGGATCTCCCCGAGGATCTCCACGAGATCCTCTTTGTTGAACCCCGCGGCATTCGAATCAAGGATCTCCTGAAGAGCCCCGCCCAGGCCCGGCGCCCGCAAGGGGGCGGCCAGGTTGGCGAACTTGTCGACCCTTGTCCAGTTTCCCGCGTGAGCGGCTTCCCGGATCCAGGATGTGATGAGCTGAGTGACCTCGGGATGCCCGGCCGCGATGGACCTGGCATCCCGCCCCGTGCCGTCGGCGAGTGCTTCAACCAGATCAGCCTGAGATCTTTCTTTTCCGTGGAACGTCACCAGTCCTCCACTCTTCCGAATCCGACGATTCTCGAATTGAACACTCCGACCGATCCGGGTCTGAGGCCGTACGTGTCGAAGCCACGCTCCGACTTCAGGTGCACAGAATTTACATCCTGCCCGATTTCACCCGGACTTTTACCGGCCGCGATCAATGCGTCGCGGGTACCCGGGGACATCTCGAAGCGAACCAGAACTGTGTACTTATCGGCATTTCTGCCTCCCCTGCGGTGGGTCTGATGCCGCAGACCTTCGAGATACTCACGGTCCTGCGTAACGAAATTCTCGGTACCTCGGACGGTGATCCCGCCGTTGGTTCCCAGCTGGTTGAATTCTTTCTCGCTCATCGCCCGATGAAAGACTTCATTGCAGTTGTGAACGAGTACCGGCGTGGCCCCCGCCACCACATAGTACGTGTGCAGGTCGCTGACAGTGAGGTTGTGGACTGTCGCCTGCTGGGCCGTCCACCGCTCAACCGCCGTGATCTGGACGTACGTTCCGGCGCCGGCCTGGAGCCACTGGCCCGACTTCAGGTCCGTCGCATCAATCCAGTCGTCCAGTTCCGGTACCCAGATGGGGTGGCCGTCGGTCGCAGTCACCGAGTCGGTGGCGTCGCCCTGGTCGCCGTCGGTGTCGATGGTGACCTTGACGAGGTGTTTGACGCCCTCGCCGGTGATCTCGGCGGTGACCGTCTCCACAGTCGTCTCGCCGGTCTCCGGGTCGGTGGCGACGACCTTGTCGCCGTTGGTGACGTTCTCGATGGGTTTGGTGGTGCCGTCTGCCATCAGGACGAGCGTGCCGGGGACAAAGCTGTTGCTGGTCTTGCAGCCGCCGCCCAGCTTGGCCTTGGCCTTCTGGTAACCCGTTCTGACCGTCTCGCCGGCCTTGGCAACCGCCTTCTTCGCTTTCTGGACGGCGTTGCCAGTCTTCTTCGCCGCCGCCTTCTCGGCTCTGGTCTTGGCCTGCTGCGCCTTCTTCTTCAACTGAGCGGCACGCTCGGCCGCCTTGCGCTTGGCCTCCTTGGCCTTGCGGGCGAGTTCGCGGGCCTTCTCCGCCGCCGCGAGCAGCTTGCGGGCCCGTTCCTTGGCCTTCTGCCACGTCTGGTATGCACCGATGACCTTGTCGATGGCCCGGTATATCGCCCGCGCCTTGCCGAGCACGCCGAGACCGACGCCCACGGCGGCACGGGCACACGCCCACGCGTCACCGCGGGTGACACAGGAGATCGCGTCCCCTAGCCCCAGCAGCTCGATGATCCAGGCACCGGCATTGGCCCGGACGAAGTCGCCGATGGACATGCCCAACTGACCGCTGGCCCAAGCCAGTTCGGACGCCGACGGCCCCCCGTACGCAGTCAGGTTTTCGCTGCTGCCGCCGCCCCCGCCCCCGTCGGCCACCGACATCAGCCCCGACGGATCCGCGTACGTCACCGGGTTGTTCTCGCAGTACACGTACCCGTTCATCTGCACCGGGTCCGCCAGGTCCAGCACCGGGTCCGCCGACAGGAACCGGCCCGTCGACGGGTCGTACTCCCGCGCCCCCAGGTGGACGAGCCCGCTCGCCGCATCGTCGCCGCCGCCGATGTAACCCTGGTGCGAACGCCACCCGTTGGACTCCGCACCCCGCTGCACCCCGAACGGGTCCGTCCGCGAGAAGACCACCGCATTGCCCTCGGCCAACGCGACATCCGCGTACGCCGTACCGTTCTGGTCAGTTATCTGCGCATGCAGCGTCGACGTCGTGCTACTGCCCTTCGCATGCCGCATCACCGTCGGAGCACCCGGCTGGGCGTAGTACCGCTCCGTGTACGAGGCCGTCCCGGAAGCCGTCCGCGCCACCGTCGTGTCGCCCAGATGCAGCACCGTCTCCGCAGCGCTCAGCGCCAGCAGCCGCTCACCCCCGGGGCCGTAGACGTACGTCGTCTCGTTGGCCGGTGCCCAGGTCTGGGACTCGCCGCTCGTGTCGCAGGTGTACAGCTGGAGGTTGGTGCCCGAAGCCGAGTTGGAGGACGGGATGTCCAGGCACCTGTCGGACGAGACGTGCTTGAGCTTGTGGCCCGCCGCGATCGTCTTCCACTGCTGGCCGATACCGCCGTCACAGTCCGCCAGCACCAGCGCCGTACCGTTCGCCGCACCCCCGCCGGACGGCACCACACACTTGCCCAGCACCTTCAACGCACCCGTCGACGCGTCCGACGACCCCGCCGCCGCGTCGATGCGGAACTTCTGCGCCTTCGTGCCGTTGCAGTCGTACAACTGGACCGGCGTGCCCGCCGCCGTCGCGCCCGACTGCACGTCCAGGCACTTGCCCGCCAGCCCCACCCACGCCCCGGAGCCGTTCTCGCCGAAGCCGGTGACCTTCTCGACCTGGCCGTCCCACGTCCAGGACAGGGCCTGTTCGTCGCCTCCGTACGTACGGGTCTCCGTGTTGCCCGTCGCGTCGTACGTCAGCGTCGCCGCCTCGGTGACCTGCGCGCCCGCGTCCGTCGTGGACGTGTGCGACATGCCGGTCAGGGTGTGCGGCTGGGTACCGTCCGCCTTGCCGTACGTGTACGTCGTCGTCTCGTCCAGCGCCGCGTTCCCGGCCGGGTCGTACTCCACCAGCTTCTCGCGGTTACCGGCCTCGTCGTACTCGTACTTCTTGTGGTAGCCGTCGCCCCGCGCACCCGCCGTCACCGCGGCCGGCGTGCCGTCGGTCGCCGTCGCGCAGGCCGCGTCGCTCGCCGTCCACGCCCGCTTGAGTTGGCCGATCACGTCGTACGTGTAGCACTGGCGGTCCGTCACCGAGTCGACCGTGTCCTCGATCCTGGTGACGTTGCCCGCGTTGTCGTACGCGTACGTGCGGTTGTTGACCCGGTGACCGGCCACCCCCGTCGTGTCCGTGATCGACTCGCGGTCCACGATCGAGCGGGTGAGTTCGCCCGTGCTCTCGTCGTAGAGGTTCGTGGTCCACACCCTGGTCGGCATCTCGCCGCTGACCGTGCGCAGGACCTCGCCGTACGGGCTGTAGTCGGTCTCCGCCGTGTACCAGTCCAGGCCGGACGTGGAGACCGGCAGGCCGTCCGCGTTGTAGCGGGTGACGACCTTCTCCGCCTCCAGCGTGCCCGCCTTCGGCAGGGTCACCGAGGTGAGCTGGCCCAGGCGTGAGTATTCGTACGCGTACGTGTACAGCTCGGCCAGGCCGTGCTGCTGCGCCACCAGCGGCGGCAGCGAGAGCTGGGTGCCCTTGGGCTGGTAGCCGTCGGTGTAGCCCATCACCTTCGTGGTGTAGGGCAGGTTGTCCGTGTAGCGCGTCGACGTCGAGGGCAGGCCTGCCGCGCCGATCAGCTCGTCGTAGGTGGTCTCGGTCAGCTTCTCGCCCGTGGAGGAGTCCCGGCGCTGCTCGGTCGGGCGCGACAGTTCGTCGTAGCCCGTCCACACCTTCACACCGAGCTGGTTGGTCGTCGTCACCGGGCGGTCGAGGACGTCGTACGTCGTGGTCGTCGTGCCGGTGTCCGGGTCCGTCGCCGTGAGTTGGCGGCCCCGGGCGTCGTACGTCCACGACCAGGTGTTGCCCTGGCTGTCGGTCGCGCCGACCTGGTCGCCGCGCGCGTCGAACTCGTAGCTCGTGGCGCGGTAGGCCGAGCGCAGCGCGTCGGTGAAGGTGTCCACACGGACCGTGCGGCCGAGGGCGTCGCTGTAACTGCGCTGCGCTGCCGCGCCGGTCGGTTCGATGACCGTGGAGTAGTCGTAGCCGTACTCGTAGCGCGTGGACTTCTCGGGCCTGGTGGTGCCCGCCTCGTACGGGGTCTCGGACAGGGTCCGGCCCAGGCCGTCGTACGCGTACAGCGTGGCGTTGGGGATGCGGAAGTCGGAGTCGACCTCGAACATCACCGTCTTCGGGTCGTCCGGCGCGTAGTAGGCGTTGTCGGTGCGCTCGATCGTGCCGTTCGCGCTGTAGTGGGTGTCGGTGATCAGGCGGCCCTTGCCGACCGCCGGCTCCTGCCGCTGCCGCTCGCGGCCCAGGCCGTCGTAGAGGACCACCGAATCCTCGTACACGCCACGGTCGTTGAGCGCGGAGGTCACCACGGACACCGGTTCGCCGGGCGAGGTGTGGTACGCGAACTTCACCACGGGCTCGGTGGACGTCGTCTGTGTGGCGTCGCTCCAGCCGGCCGTCGTGCGACCCAGCGCGTCGTAGGCGAACGCGCTGAAGTGGCCGTTGGCGTCGGTCTCCTTCAGGGAGGTGCCACGGGCCGGGTCGAGGTCCGTCGTCTCCTCGTGACCGAGCTCGTTGGCCGTGGTGACCGAGTACACCTGGCCCGTCGCGGGCGTGTAGGCGGTCGTGTCGGTGTTGCCCAGGGCGTCGGTGGTGGACCTGACGCGGCCGAAGCCGTCGTAGGTCAGCGTGCCACGCACGCTCCAGGCGCCGCTCCCGCCGATGTCCCAGGTCGTGGTCGCCAGGCCGCCGGTCGGGGTGTCGCCGTAGGCGCCGCCGTCGTAGGCAACGCGTGAGCCGGCGATCAGATCGGCGTCGGTCGCCGTGTCGGCGTCGGCGCAGGTGCCCGCGGTGGTCAGCGACTGCCGGGGCAGGCCGATCAGCCACTTGCCCGTGTTGTGGACGTACGACGAGACAGTGCACGACTCGTCGCCCGTCTCCCCGGTGTCACCCAGCGACTCGACCTGCACGGGCAGGCCGTAGGTGCCGTCGTACGTCGAGGAGGTCCTGACGGTCCGCCACTCGCGGGTGTCGTCGCCGGTCTTGGAAGACCGGGTCACCGACGTGCCGTGGTCGTCCAGGACCCGGTACGCCTTCAGCGCCGGGATGCCGCCGTCGCGGGTGCGCGTGGCCAGCACCGTGTTCGTCGGGTAGTCGACGGAGCGCGTCAGCAGGGCGCCGCCGTACTTCGTGTACGTCATCGTCTCCGCGACGCGGCCCGCGTAGGGCAGCTTGTCGGCGGCGATCGTCGCACCGGCGTAGTCGGTGACGGTGACCGAACGGGTGGTGCCGTCGGGCAGCGGGTCGCCGTCCATGCCGCGGAAGTAGCGGGTCTCGGTCATCGAGCGTTCGGTGCCGACGTACTGCTCGGTGTTGTCCGCGCCGCCGGTAGTGCGGACGACGGAGAAGCCGCGCCACTGGTCGTAGGTGCGGGTCTTCTTCTTGGAGAACTCCGCCTGGTTCAGGGCCCAGGCACCGCCGCCCACGTAGTCGTAGGAGGTCGTCATCGTCGGGACGCCCGTCATGGCGGGCAGTTCCTGGACGTTGGCGACGACGTACTTGTTGAACCAGTCGATGTTCTCGTCGGCCTTGTCCGGGTCCGGATGCCAGTACGCCGGGAAGCACAGCCCGGTGTTCTCCTCGGGCTTGGGGAAACCGCTGCCGGAGGCGCAGGAGCCGGTGGGCTCCTTGTAGTCGACGAGGGTCTCGCCGCCGTACTCGCTCACGATCCGTTCGATGCGCAGCCGGTCGAAGGTCGGGGCCGGGTCGTCCGCGCCCTCCTTGACCCGGTTGGGCATGGGCTCGGTGTTGGCGACGAACGTCACCGGGCGCAGCGCGAGTCCCGCACCGTCGGCGCCGAAACCCGTGCGGGTGACGGACTCCAGCCACAGGGCGGTGCCCTCGTCGGTGCGCTCGGCGGGCAACGACTGCTGCAGGGTCCAGGAGTCGACCTTCGACAGGGCGGTGGAGCCCTGGGTGCGCTGGGTGTACGTGGCGACCTGCGCCAGGCGCTTGCGCGACCAGAACGTCGGCACCGGAACGAAGCACTCCTTACCGCTCGCTCCCGAGCAGTACAGGTCGGCCGGCGTGTCGTACCAGATGTGAGTCTTCGCCCAGTCGCCGGAGGTGAAGTTGGCGTCGGTGCAGGCGATGCCGTCCTCGACGAAGCAGCGCTCGTCGACCGTGAAGGTGACGCGGGCGATCGGCTCGGCGGAGAACAGGGTGTCGGAGCGCTGGCCGTAGTCGATGCGGGTGAGGTGAGCGTCGCGGTCGTACTTGACCGGCGCTTTGAACTTCAGGTTCTTGGCGTAGTAGTTGGTGTCCTTGTCCCACCACAGGGTCATGGCGTTGCCCTGGGGGTCCACGACGTAGTCGAGGTTCCAGCGCCAGGCCTGGGCGCAGAAGGAGTCGGCGAACGCCGTGGCGTGGCAGGGCTCGCCGGACTGGTTGCCTGCCACCGGCACCGTCAGCACCGAGTCGGTGACCTCGGTCGCGGTGGACGTCAGCTTGTGCTTGCCGAAGTAGTACTGGGTGCCGTCGCGGGTGGTGACCTTCCAGTACTCGCCGTCCGCGTCGCCGTTGCCGAGAGACGTGTCCTTGAGCAGTTCGACGCGCGAGCCGTCGCCGTTGGCGGTGACCCAGTCGTCGGTGGTGTCGTCCTTGACCAGCTCGGTGGTGGTGCCGCCGAGGGTGAGAGTGGCGTTGTCGGAGCCCCAGCACAGGTCGCCGGTCTTGCGGTTGGCGTTGTTGGCACCGTCCCCGCGGTCGTCGCGGCAGGCGCGGTAGGTACGGGTGACCGAGCCGGGGTTGTACTCCCAGCCGTCGCCGATCCAGGAGGCCTGGTTGTTCGTGGCGGACGTACGGCCGTCGACGACCTGCGAGCCGTAGCCGAAGACGATGCTGGGCGAGGGGCCGTTGGGGACGGTCGGGGCCTGGAGGCCGTACGTGTAGCTGAAGGAGCCCGAGCTGCTGCCGGCCGCCCAGGAACCGGCGCTGACCAGCGGTGTCGCGGAGAAGTCGCCCTTGGCGCCGCTGCCGGAGGAGGTGGCGGCGAACACGGAGGCGTCGGACTCCGCGGCGGCGGTGCGCACCCCGGTGCCGGTCCCGGTCTCCCGGTACACGCCGTCGGTGATCACGCCCTGGTCGGTGGCAACGGCCGTCTCGGCTGTGCTGGCGGCCGTCGCATCGGTGAGTTCGGCGACGTCGATGACGGCCTCGACGCGCCGGACGCCGTCCAGGACGCCATCGCCGGTGACGTCCGTGGTCGTGGGTTCGATGACGTTCCGGGTGTCGACCTCGGTCGGCTCGGAGCAGCCCTCGGTGTCCGGGGTGGTCAGGAAGCAGGCCGGGAACTTCACGAACTGCAGGCGGTCCGCCCAGTCGGCGCCGTACAGCTCGGCGAACTCGGTGTAGTCCAGGGCGACGACCGCGTCACCGGTGGCGGTGTCGGGCGGGTCCACCTGGAAGACGAGGCCGTTGATGTCCCGGTCGCCCAGGGTGGTGTCGTCGACGAGGGTGGCCTCCCAGGCGCCCTCCAGTGCCTCTGCCTCGGTTGCGGTGGCCGTGTCGGGGGCGCCGACCTCGATGGGCAGGGTGCCGACGGGGACGGTCTCGCCGGCGGTCAGGCCGGACACCGTCTCGGTGGCGGTGGCGGCGGCCGGTTCGGCGGTCTTGGTCGGTTCGTACTCCACCTCGGGCTGGGTGTCGCCGGTGGTCATGTCGGCGAGGGAGCCGCCGTTCTCGCCGTCCGCCTCATCGGCGACGGGCAGGTCGACCAGATCGACGCCGTTGCGGTCCTCACCGGGCGGCGGCACGGCATAGGCGGAGCCGCTCAGCGTGCCGACCGTCAGGGCCACGAGCAGCGCGAGGATCACGCCGATCCGGGTTCTCAGGCGTCTGCGCCGCTCGGCGCGCGTACGCGGCAGACAACCCCGGCCGCTCCACGAAAGCGATCCCCACACGACGGCCGCGGCCCCCCAGCTTGATCCGGTCCAGACGCCGGATCTTCCGCCACGAATTCACATTCCGTCAATCACCTTTCAGGGGAGGTGATTTACCTCACGCATACTTCTGCTTCAACTCGACTAAACCCGTAAACTGAACCTGAAGGGCCATTCGGTGAGGATAGTTTCACAAACCATGATCATGCGGTTGCGAGAACTTGATCCATATCAAACCACCCTGCCCATTTGGGCGAACAAGGATGGTTCATGATGGTTCGTCACGCCAATCCCGTCCGGTCCCGTCCGCGCACTGCCGGAGCCTTCCGCAGTTCCGGTAGGCCGCCGAGCCGAAGCCGCAGCTCCCATTCCTCATCACAGGGCGAACACACCTATGGATGACCGGGCCTTGATCCGGCATGCTGCTCGCACACTCCGATCCACTGTCCGCGATCCGCCGTGCCGAATTCATTGGCGATTCACAGATTCATCGGGATTGGATACGGCTGCGAGGAGCGGGGTGTTCAACAGCGCCCGCGCGCTGCCATTACGGGGAGGGGAATTCAGTACCGTGGACCGTCGTCGTCTCGCAGGGGTGGCAGCCCTGGCCGCCGCCGCCCTGGGCGTCACCCTCCTCACCGCCCCGGAATGGGGCGAGCCGGACAGCGCCGGAAACAGGGAACGCCCGAAAGCGGCGAGCGCCCCCCTGACCGAGGACGCTGCCCAGGCGCAGGCCAGGAACGCCGGCAAGCGCGTCGAGGTCACCGCCCTGCGCGACGCCACCTCCACCACGTACGCACTGCCCGACGGCAGCTTCGAACTGACGGCGCACGGCGCCCCCGTACGGGCCAACGTCGACGGCGCATGGCAGCCCGTCGACACCGTTCTCTCCCGTACCGAGGAGGGCTGGGCTCCCAAGGCCACGAACTCGCCGGTGGTCTTCTCGGCGGGCAGCGACCGTTCGAGCGCCGCGCGCCCGGCTGCGTACACCGTCTCCCGGGCCTCGCGCACGAGCCGCACCGCCGTCACAACCGCTGCCGACGCAACGGCCGACGACACCACCACGTACACCGACCTGGTCACCTTCACCAGCGGCACGCACGAGATCACCATGGGCTGGCCCGGCACCCTGCCCGCCCCCGTCATCGACGGTGCGAGCGCCCTCTACCAGGGCGTGTTCGACGGCGTCGACCTGATGCTCACCGCCCGCGACAGCGGCTTCAGCCATCTTCTGGTCGTGCACAGCGCCGAGGCCGCCGCCGATCCCGCGCTCGCCTCGCTCTCCTACCGTCTGACCTCGCCGGATCTCACCTTCCACCTCGACCCGGTGACCGACGTCGTGACCGCCCGGGACACCGAGGGCCAGGAGATCGCCGTCTCCCCGACCCCGTACCTGTGGGACTCGGCAGGCACCCCCGCCGTCACCGAGGGGGACGATCCCGAGCCCGCCGAGCCCACCGACGAGCCGTCCCCTTCCTACTCCGAGGAGCCGGGCGAGGCCCCGTCCGACAACCCCACGGGCGCCGACACCGAGGACACCGCCGCACCGGACCCCGAGGACGACCCCACCACCCCGACGCCGTCACCGTCCGAGTCCCCGGCCGCCGCCCCCAGCCCGAGCGACAGCGACGCCGACAGCACCGGAACCAGCACCACCCAGCAGTCGGCGTACCGCACGGACGGCGCCACCGCCGCGATCAGCCCCGCCCACGTCACCGAAGCCTCGGCCGCCTCCCCCACCCCCGCCGAGGTGTTCGCCCTGCCCGGCCTCACCGGCCCGCACCCCGGAACCCACCGGGCGGTCGGCACCTCCGCCCTCGACAGCCCCGGAACCACGTCCGCCACGCTGACCGTCGCCCCCGCCTCCTCCCTGCTGACCGGCGAGGACACCGTCTACCCCGTCTTCGTCGATCCGTCGATCACCGGCAAGACCACCAACTGGACCACGGTCTACAAGAAGCACCCCACCTCCAGCTTCTACGACGGCGCCAACTACAACACCGGCACCACCGAGGGCCGCGTCGGATACGAGTCGACCACCGGCGGCCTGTCCCGCACCTTCTTCCGCCTCGGCTGGAAGACCAGCTTCAAGGGCGCCACCGTCAGCACCGCCACCATCCGGCTGCAGCAGACCTACGCGTGGTCCTGCACCGCCCGCGAGATGCAACTGTGGCGCACCGGTGGCATCTCCTCCGCCACCACCTGGAACAACCAGCCGAGCTGGGCGACCAAGATCGGCGCCAAGTCCTTCGCCCACGGCTGGAGTTCCTCCTGCCCGGACGCGTACGTCACCTACGACGCCAAGTCCGTCGCCCAGGACGCCGCCGACGCCGGCTGGGTCAGCATGTTCATCGGGCTGAGAGCCACCGACGAGTCCTCCTCCTACTCCTGGAAGAAGTTCAAGGCCGAGGGTGAAGCCGCCCCCAAACTCGTCGTGACGTACACCCGCAAGCCGGCCGAGCCCACGAAGCTCCATATGACCCCCGGCCCCGACTGCGACACCACCGCCCCGTACGCCTCCGTCGGCGCCGCAGACCTGACCTTCGACGCCACCGGCACCGACCCCGACGGCGACCTCAGGTACCTGGACTTCGAGGTCTGGCAGTCCGGCAGCACCACCAAGATCTACGACGGCAACGTCACCGTCACCTCCACCGGCAAGGCGAGCGTGACCCTCGACGGCATCGACGGTTCCAGCAGCAAGTTCGCCAACGGCAAGACGTATCACTGGCGCGTACGCGGCATCGACGCCACCGGGGCCGCCTCCTCGTACGCCCCGCCGGGCGACGGCAACTGCGGCTTCGTCTACGACGCGTCCCGCCCCAACTCCCCCGGCGTGACCTCGACCGCCTTCCCCGAGGACGACGGCACGGGCGCCGTCTGGAGCAGCGCCCCGTTCGGCACCGGCGGCGCGGCGACCTTCGACGCCCAGGGCAGCAAGGACACCGTGAAGTACGAGTTCTCGTACAACAACAGCACCTTCAACCACAGCGCGACCCCGTCCACGGCGGGCGGCACCGCCACGGCCACGCTCACCCCTCCGGTCGCCGGCCCCAATGTGCTGTACGTCCGGGCCGTGGACGCCGCCTCCAACGTGTCCGAGGCGTTCAAATACGTGTTCTACGTGAAGCCCCGCGACACCGCCGACGCGCCCGGTGACGTCACCGGCGACGCCAAGCCCGACCTGTTCGTCATCGACCAGTTCAACGACCTGCGCCTCTACCCGGCCCCCAGCAACGGCGACATCCACGCCTCCCTGCCCGCCGCGCACGACGAGGGCGCCGTTCTCGCCAAGGACGACGCCTACGACACCTACTGGACCGGCGCGCTCATCACCCACAACGGCGACTTCCTGCCCGGCGACGGCATCCAGGACCTCGTCGCCCGCATGCCCGACGGGAAGCTCTACGTCTACCCGGGCGACGGCTACGGCAGCGTCGACATCACCAGGCGGACGGAGATCGTGCTCCCCTCCGGCGCGCCCGACCCGGCCGACCTCGACCAGGTCCTCGCCGTCGGCGACATCGACAACGACAACAGGCCCGACCTGTTCGCCCTCGCCGGCACCCAGTACTGGGCCTTCCTCGGCTACACGGGCGGTACGTTCTCCCGCGCCGTCCTCCAGAACGACGGCAGCGCCTGGCTCGACCGCGACCTGGTCTCGGTCGGCGACCACAACGCGGACGGCGAGGTCGACCTCGTCTACCGCATCCTGTCCTCCGGCCGACTGTGGCTCCGCTTCGGCAAGTCCGACGGCGACGGCGGCACGACGCTCGACTCGCTCTCCATCGCCGGCAGCTCACTGAACGGCACGGACACCGCGTACGCGTCCTCGGGCTGGACCACCGGAACGGTACGCCTGCTCATGGGCGGTCCGGACGTCAACCTGGACGGCATCCCGGACATGTGGGCGGTCATGAACGACGACGTGGGCACGGTCCGCTTCTACCGTGGCGGCGCGAGCACGGTCGGCGCGTACACCACCGTGGTGAGCAGCGGATGGAACGAGAAGAAGTCCGTCGGCTGACCAGCCGGGGTGGGGTGCGTGACGTACCCCACCCACCGCCCCGCCCCCGCCCCGTCCACACTCCCGTAACAATGGACCGTGATCTCTCCGATCTCCTCGATGCCCCGGAGCGCCCACCGGCAACGGCCGGAGGCGACTCCCTACGTCGACCTCACCCGTGCCGAGTGGAGCGCGCTGCGCGACAAGACGCCGCTCCCCCTCACCGCCGAGGAGGTCGAGAAGCTGCGCGGTCTGGGCGATGTCATCGACCTCGACGAGGTGCGGGACATCTACCTACCGCTCTCCCGCCTCCTCAATCTCTACGTGGGCGCCACGCACGGGCTCAGAGGCGCCCTGAACACCTTCCTGGGCGAACAGGGCGCCCAGACCGGCACCCCCTTCGTCATAGGAGTCGCGGGCTCGGTGGCGGTGGGCAAATCCACCGTCGCCCGTCTCCTCCAGGCGCTGCTCTCCCGCTGGCCCGAACACCCGCGCGTGGAACTGGTGACCACGGACGGCTTCCTCCTCCCCACCGAGGAGTTGACCGCCCGCGGTCTGATGTCGCGGAAAGGTTTCCCCGAGTCGTACGACCGCCGGGCCCTCACCCGTTTCGTGGCGGACATCAAGGCAGGGAAGGACGAGGTCACGGCCCCGGTCTACTCCCACCTCATCTACGACATCGTGCCCGGCGAGAAGCTCACGGTCCGCCGCCCCGACATCCTGATCGTCGAGGGCCTGAACGTCCTCCAGCCGGCCCTCCCCGGCAGCGACGGCCGCACCCGCCTCGGCCTCGCCGACTACTTCGACTTCAGCGTGTACGTCGACGCCCGCCCGGAGGACATCGAGCGCTGGTACCTCCACCGCTTCCGACGGCTGCGCGAGACGGCGTTCCAGAACCCGTCGTCGTACTTCCGCAAGTACACGCAGGTGTCGGAGGAGGAGGCCCTCGACTACGCCCGCACCACCTGGCGCACCATCAACAAGGTGAACCTCCTGGAGAACGTGGCCCCCACCCGCGGCCGCGCCAACCTGATCATCCGCAAGGGCCCGGACCACAAGGTGCAGCGCCTCAGCCTGCGCAAGCTGTAGCCACAGAGCCATAGCCCTCGCCGCACAACCGCCCGGTTACCCTGCCTCCACGCTCCACTCAAGAGGCGCAGGCACAGCCCCCCCCTGAAGGGGCGCGGGGCTCCGACATCTGCGGCTCCGCCGCGTGGGCGCGACCAGCCACAACGGGCCGGCAGCCCACAGCGAGACAGAACCCCCGACCCGAACCCGGCGGCGCCAACTACCCCAGCGCGGACTTCACCACATCCGCCAACCGCCCGGCCACAGACCGAGCCTGATCGATATCCGCGGCCTCGACCATCACACGAACCAACGGCTCGGTCCCGGAAGGCCGCAACAACACCCGTCCCGTAGCCCCGAGTTCACGCTCGGCGTCAGCAACCGCAGACGCCAGCTCAGCCGAAGACCCCACCCGCGTCCGGTCGACGTCCGGCACATTCACCAGCACCTGCGGCAACCGCTCCATCACCGCCGCGAGATCCTTCAGCGTACGACCGGTCTGCGCGACCCGAGCCGCCAGCAGCAGCCCGGTCAGCGTCCCGTCACCCGTGGTGGCGTGATCCGCGATGATGACGTGCCCGGACTGCTCACCGCCGAGCGCGTACCCGTGCTCTTTCATCTCCTCCAGCACATACCGGTCCCCGACCGCCGTCTGGATGATCGAAAGCCCCTCCCGCTCCATCGCCAGCTTGAAGCCCAGGTTGGACATCACCGTCGCGACGACGGTGTCCGCGCGCAGTGCGGACCGCTCCCGCATCGCCAGCGCGAGTACGGCCATGATCTGGTCGCCGTCCACCTCCTCACCGGTGTGGTCGACGGCGAGGCAGCGGTCCGCGTCGCCGTCGTGGGCGATGCCGAGGTCGGCGCCGTGTTCGAGGACGGCGGCCTGGAGCTTGCCGAGGTGGGTGGAGCCACAGCCGTCGTTGATGTTGAGGCCGTCCGGCTCCGCGCCGATGGTGACGATCTCGGCACCGACCCGGGTGAAGACCTCGGGCGAGACCCGGCTGGCCGCGCCGTGCGCCTCGTCGAGGACGACCTTCAGACCGTCCAGGCGGTTCGGGACAGCGCTTACGAGATGGGCGGCGTACTTCTCGAAGCCCTCGTCGTACGTCCGCACGCGGCCGACGCCCGAGCCCGTCGGGCGCTCCCAGGGAGCGCCGGTGCGGTGCTCCGCGTAGACGGCCTCGATCCGCTCCTCCAGCTCGTCGTCGAGTTTGTGGCCGCCGCGGGCCAGGAACTTGACGCCGTTGTCCGGCATGGCGTTGTGGCTGGCCGAGAGCATCACGCCGAGGTCGGCGCCCAGTTCGGCGGTGAGGAACGCCACCGCGGGGGTGGGCAGCACGCCGACCAGCAGGACGTCGACGCCCGCGCTGGCGAGGCCCGCGACCACGGCGGCCTCCAGGAACTCCCCGGACGCGCGCGGGTCCCGTCCGACCACGGCGACCGGCCGGTGGCCCTCGAACGTACCCGCCTCGGCGAGCACGTGGGCCGCCGCCACGGACAGGCCGAGAGCCATCTCGGCCGTCAGGTCCGCGTTGGCGACACCGCGCACGCCGTCCGTGCCGAAGAGTTCTCCCACTGGTGTCCTCCGAAGATGCTGGAAATGTGCGGCTCATGCACTGTACGTACGGCTCGTGCACTGCGGGGCCGTGTCGTGTGCGGCTCCTGCCGAGTGTCCACGCCGGACCTGGCTACGTATATCCCCTGTGCCTGTTTCCAGGTCTCGGAGAGCGTTCGACAAACCTGCGGGGTGAGCCTGTGACAGGCAACGTCCCCGGGCAAACGAACCGCCCCGACGGCACGGAAAGTGCCGCCGGGGCGATGCGTACGAGACGTCCGAGACGTCCGAGAACAGCGAGGCGATTAACGCTTGCTGTACTGCGGGGCCTTGCGGGCCTTCTTGAGACCGGCCTTCTTGCGCTCGACCGCACGGTCGTCGCGGCGGAGGAAGCCCGCCTTCTTGAGGGCGCCGCGGTTGTTGTCCGCGTCGGCCTCGTTCAGCGCGCGGGCCACGCCGAGGCGCAGGGCGCCGGCCTGACCGGAGACGCCGCCACCCGTGATGCGGGCGACAACGTCGTAGCGGCCTTCGAGCTCGAGCACCTTGAAGGGCTCGTTGACTTCCTGCTGGTGCACCTTGTTGGGGAAGTACTCCTCAAGGGTGCGACCGTTGATCTTCCACTTGCCGGTGCCCGGGACGATCCGGACGCGGGCGATGGCTTCCTTGCGACGGCCCAGGCCGGCGGCCGGCTGCGGGTCGCCGAAGCGGCCGTCAAGGGCCTCCGAGGTGTACTCGCCCTCGACTACGGGCGCCTCGGACTCGGTGGTGTAGCTCTCGACGTCGGCGTTCTCGAACTCGACATCGGCAGTCTCGTCGAGCGGCTGCTCGACAGTGGTCTCGGCCACGATTCTCCTCAGAATTCTCTACGTCTTAGGGGGTGGCCGGAACTACTGCGCGACCTGGGTGATCTCGAACGGCACCGGCTGCTGGGCAGCGTGGGGGTGCTGGTCGCCCGAGTAGACCTTCAGCTTCGAGAGGCACTGACGACCCAGGGTGTTCTTGGGGATCATGCCCTTGATGGCCTTCTCGACGGCCTTCTCGGGGTTCTTTGCCAGAAGCTCGTCGTAACGGACGGAGCGCAGACCACCCGGGTAACCGGAGTGGCGGTACGCCATCTTCTGGGTCTTCTTGTTGCCGGAGAGGTGCACCTTGTCGGCGTTGATGATGATGACGAAGTCACCAGCATCGACGTGGGGTGCATAGATCGGCTTGTGCTTGCCCCGCAGAATGTTCGCGGCAGTGGTCGCCAGACGACCCAGGACGACATCCTGGGCGTCGATGACGTACCACTGGCGAGTGATGTCGCCGGGCTTGGGGCTGAACGTACGCACGGTCGTAGCCTTCGCTTCTTCAGTGAGTGGGTCCTGACATGGCCACCACGGACGATGTACGACAGCCCTGGCGGACCTCGGTGACGCAACCGAGTCCTGCCGCTGGTCATCGGCCCGGTGGACCGGTGTAAGGGCCCCTCACGTGAGAATGAGCAAGCCAATACACATAACGAACGACCAGGTTACCCGTGCTGGCCCGGACGGGTCAAAACGAGCTCGGTGGATACGGGTCGACAGCCGCGCGTAGACCCGTACAACGGCACCTCAACGGACAGTACGGGCGGGTGCGTGAGAAACCCGCCTGAACCCCGACCGCGTTGCCCCCGTGGCCTCTGAGACTGGTCCGAGACGCATCGGCACACGGGTTGCACGGCGTCTAAGATGCGCCCATGAGCTTTGGGCAGGGGGGACCTCAGTGGGATCCCTGGAAACCGAATACCCCGCAACAACCGTGGGACGACCAGAGCGGCCGGGCCCCGCAGCAGCCGTGGGGTGGGCAGATCAGCGGCCAGGCCCCCGACTGGGCGGCGCTCGCCGAGGCGTCCGAGACCCGTAACAGGCGCCGCAGACTTCTGCTGATCGTCGGGGCCGCGGTGGCCACGATCGGCGTGGGCACAGCTGTCGCCATGGCCGTGGTCAACGCGGACGGCAACAGCCAGGCCTCCAACAGTCCGACCTCCGGCCTGCCCGCCACCGCGGACATCCCCAGCGACACCGCCTCGACGGTGCCGTCGTTCGCGCCGACGAGCGCGCCGCCGCCGCTGGATCCGAAGGACTTCATATCCAGTGTGAAGAAGGACACGGCGCCCCTGGCCCCGGACGTCCTCTTCCCCGGTACGCAGCTGACGATGGGCGAGCGTCTCTACAAGAAGGGCCCTACCGCGGACACGACGAACTGCGCGTCGGCCGCGAAGAACACGCTCCCGAAGATCCTCACGGACAACAGGTGCACGCGCTTCCTTCGCGTCACGTACAGCAGGGACGGCGTCGCGGTGACGGTCGGAGTGGCCGTCTTCGACACCGAGGCCCAGGCCACGAAGGTCAAGACCACGGCGGACAAGAAGAGCATCGTCGAGTCCCTGTCCGGCGGCGGTGTGCCGACCTTCTGCCGCTCGGCGATCTGCCGCTCGACGACGAACTCCTACGGCCGCTACGCCTACTTCACGATCGCCGGTTTCACCAACGGCAAGGACGTCACGACGAAGAGCACGGCGGTCTTCACCACGGGCGACGACCTGGGCGAGTTCGCGTTCCGCCAGATCAGGCGCCGCGGCGAGGCGCAGGCTTCGGCGGCCAGTCAGTAGTACGCCCCGGGAGCGCCCCATCCCCTCGATGGCCGACGATCAGTGTCGTCGGCCATCGGCCGTTGGCGGTTGATCACTCTCGCGCGGGACGCCTGCCTTCGTGCCGAAGGAGACCGGACGCCAGAGCGCGCCCGACGTAGCCGGCCACGTCCGCACGGCCAAGTCGACCACCCACACCCACCTGACCGCCGCGCAGACCTGGCGCGCCCGCGCGACCACCACCACCTACGACGCCTACGGCACCTCCGCAGACCGCGTCACCGCCAGGACGGCCTCTCTCCCCCCGGTAGGGCCACCGGCCGAAGCCCTGACCACTGCACGGCCGTGGTCGACCCGACCGCACGGGTGTCCACGGGGGGCTCGACGATCGTCCCGTACGCGGTCGTCTGCGCCCACGCGCTCGTCGGCCGCCCGGTCATCGGCGGGAACGTCGCGGTGGACGAGGCCGCCCAGATCCACGAGTCCTCATGGACCACGACTCCTCGACCGGCAGCGAATCGATACCGGGCGAGGCCGTGATGGGCTCCCACACCCAGGTCGGCGCCCAGCACGAGCTGCCGGCCCAGCTGCGGCTGTCGTGCGGCGTCCGCATCCCCGCCCAGGGTGTACGCGTCGGCGGGACGGCTGTCGCCTGCCCGACGCTCCCCCGAGTCTCCGGCCTACCCGGACACGGCCACCGCCCGGCGACGGTCGCGGGCTCACGGCCGCCGGCCTCCCCCGTCAGTGCACCTCGCCGCGCACCCGCCGAGCCTGAAGCTGCCGCTCCGCCAGGAGCTCGTCCGCCGGATAGGCGACCTCCTCCAGCGTCAGCCCGTACGGCCGTACGACATGTACGGCACTGTCACGCACCCGCGCGTCCAGCACCCGCCGCGGCCACTCCACCCCCCGGTGCCCGTCGCCCACGAACAGCAGCGCGCCCACCATGGACCGCACCTGGTTGTGGCAGAAGGCGTCGGCGCGGACCTCGATCTCGACGATGCCGTCCAGCCGCCGGCGCACCCCGAAGTCGAGGATCTCGCGGATCGTCGACGCACCCTCGCGTTTCTTCGCGTAGGCGGCGAAGTCGTGTTCACCGACAAGGGACTTGGCGGCGGCGTCCATCGCGAGGACGTCCAACTCCCAGTCGTGCCAGAGCACATGGTTGCGCAGCAGTGGATCCACACCGCCGGGCCGGTCGCCGACCCGATAGACGTAACGCCGCCACAGGGCGGCGAACCGCGCGTTGAACCCGGGCGGCGCCTCGGCGACACGCCAAACCCGCACGTCCTTGTCCAACCGCCCGGCAAGCCGCTTGAGCAGCTTCTCCTGATGCTCGCCCCACAACTCCGCCGGCAGATCGACATGGGCGACCTGCCCACGCGCATGCACCCCGGCATCGGTACGCCCGGCCACGGTCAGCTCGTACGTGGTGTCCCGGGACCGGGTCACGGTCCGCAGGGCGTCCTCGATCTCCCCCTGTACGGTCCTGCGTCCGCCGGCCTGCTTGGCCCACCCGGAGAACGCGGTGCCGTCGTAGGAAAGGTCCAGCCGCACCCGTACGAACCCGGGCTCTACTTCATCACTCACAGGGAGATCCTCTCAGCGCGGGTACCGGCCACGGAACGCGAAAGCGGGCCCGCCCGAAGGCGGACCCGCTCAGACGCGAACCGGAGCTCAGGCGTCCTTGGACTCCTCGGCGGCCTTGTCGGCCGGCTTGGCGTCCTCGACGACCTCGTCGGCAGCCTCGGTCTCAACCGGGGCGTCCTTCTGGAGGGAGTCTTCCTTGACGGCTCGCTTGGTCGCCGCCTCGGCCTCACCGGTGGCCTGCTGGGCCACGGTCAGGGCCTCCACCAGCTCGATGACGGCCATGGGCGCGTTGTCGCCACGGCGGTTACCGATCTTGGTGATACGGGTGTAACCACCCGGGCGGTTCTCGTAGCGCGGGCCGATCTCGGTGAAGAGCGTGTGGACGATGCTCTTGTCCGAGATGACCTGGAGCACCTGACGGCGGTTGTGAAGGTCGCCCTTCTTGCCCTTGGTGATCAGACGCTCGGCGTACGGACGCAGCCGTCGCGCCTTCGCCTCGGTGGTCGTGATGCGGCCGTGCTCGAAGAGCGACTTCGCGAGGTTCGCGAGAAGCAGCTTCTCGTGCGCGGCACTGCCGCCCAGACGGGCACCCTTGGCGGGCTTCGGCATGGCGTTTCTCCTAAGTGTCTGCCCCGGCCGTATCAGGTACCGAAGTCAGTATCCGAGCGGGCGGATGCCCGTCGAAGATCCGGCAGCGGTCCCGAAGGGTCGCTCCCGGAAGGGGCGCGGGGAACTGTGCGACAAGCCACAGCGCACCCGCACCCAAACCCAGAGGGTAGCCCGAGCTCTCAGTACTGCTCGGTCTCGACGAACCCGGCGTCCACGTCGTCGTCGGCGCCGAAGGCGTCGGCGGCGGCGGTCGGGTCGAACCCGGGAGGCGAGTCCTTGAGCGCGAGACCCATGCCGGCGAGCTTGGCCTTGACCTCGTCGATGGACTTCGCGCCGAAGTTGCGGATGTCGAGCAGATCCGCCTCGGAACGAGCCACGAGCTCACCCACGGAGTGGATGCCCTCGCGCTTCAGGCAGTTGTACGAACGGACGGTGAGCTCGAGCTCCTCGATCGGCAGCGCGAGATCAGCGGCGAGGGCGGCGTCCGTCGGGGACGGGCCCATGTCGATGCCCTCGGCGTCGATGTTGAGCTCACGGGCAAGCCCGAACAGCTCGACGAGCGTCTTGCCGGCCGACGCCATGGCGTCACGCGGACGCATGGCCTGCTTGGTCTCGA
>NZ_JAVFVX010000011.1:0-2015 GCF_033441795.1 Streptomyces sp. ADMS
TCTCACGAAGGCACTCGTCAGTGCCACCGCCGCGGTCGGGATCGCCGCCGGCGGCTTGGCCACTGCGGGCACCGCCATGGCGGCACCCGCGCCGGCCCAGCAGCAGGCGGCGAGCGGTGAGGTCGGCACGCTCGCGGTGGTCAACCTGGGGCTGAACACCGCCCGAGCCAAGAACTGGCAGTGCTGGCTGCGCGACCTGGGTTACAACCCCGGCACGATCGACGGGCAGCTGGGCACCAACAGTTGGAAGGCGGCGCAGAGCAGGTTCAAGAACCTGGGCTACTACGACGATTCCATCGACGGAATCGTCGGACCCAACACGATCAAGGCACTGCAGAAGTACCTGAACTGGCAGGGCGCCGACCTTGAAGTCGACGGGATCGCCGGACCGGAGACCAAGGCCGAGTTCTGGGACTTCAACGCCACCGGCTGCTGAGCCGACCCGACGACCGCACACACGCCGCGGCCCGTCCTCCCACCGGGGAGAGGACGGGCCGCGTGCCGTGTCCCGACGCGGCCCAGAGCCGCTCGGGCGTCCGGATGCCCAGCAGGTCCATACCCTGGTGCAGCGTGCGGGCCATGACGTCGCACAGGGAGAGGCGGCTCTCCACTTGCTGCGGCGTCTCAGCCTTCGGGACCGGGCACTTGTCGTAGCCGGAGCAGCCCGCCAAGCGCTGCCCGGCCTCCGACGGAAGAGACGTCTCCGTGCTCGAACTCGCAGATGGTGGCCGGGGGAAGGCCTCGTTCCGTACGTTCCGCCGTCGGCCCGGGGCCGGTCACCAGGCCCCTGCGTGCACCGCTCGTCGGATTCGAGCATGCCGAACAGCGCCAGCACCGAGCCGACCACCACAACGCCGAACGAGATCCCGGCCTCGACCCACAGGAAGCACACGGCAGTTGATCGGTCATCCGCGCACAGTACTGCCGAGTGCCGGCGCACTGCCGCTGTGGAACAAGCCGCACCCCCGTTAAAGTGCGCCCATGAAGGCAGCGGTGCGCAGCCGGTACGGCCCCCCGGACGTCGTCCGGATCGTCGAGATGGACAGACCCCCGGTCGGAGATCACGACGTTCTGGTGAGGGTGCACGCCACCACCGTCAACCGCACCGACTGTGCCTATCGCGCCGCGAGGCCCTTCTTCATGCGCGCGTTCACCGGGCTCACCCGGCCGCGGCTCACCGTGCTCGGGACCGAGTACGCCGGAGTCGTGGAAGCGGTCGGCGGCGGCAGCATCGCGGACTTCTCCGTCGGTGACCGCGTGTTCGGGTACAACGAGGGCGCGTTCGGAGCGCATGCCGAGTATCTGGCCGTTCCGCACGACGGACCCATCGCGACCATGCCGGCCGGCATGACCTTCGAGGAGGCCGCTCCCGGTACCGAGGGCGCGCACTACGCGCTGGCGTTCATCACGAAGGCGGGCGTCGGGGCCGGGCACGACGTCCTCGTCTACGGCGCGGCCGGCGGTATCGGCTCGGCGGCGGTGCAGTTGCTGAAGCAGCGCGGGGCCACCGTGACCGCGGTGTGCGACACGGCGCGTCTGGAGCTGGTGAAGGGGCTCGGCGCGGATCGGGTCGTCGACCGCACGGCCCAGGACTTCACCCGGGACGAGCAGCGCTACGACGCGGTGTTCGACGCTGTCGGCAAGAGTACGTTCGGGCGCTGCAGGCGGCTGTTGAAGCCCGGCGGGGTGTATCTGTCCTCGGAGTTGGGCCCTGGCGGGCAGAACCTGCTGCTGCCGCTGGTCACGCCCCTGTTCCGGGGCCGGAAGGTGAGGTTTCCCTTTCCCACGCAGGACCAGGCGATGGTGCGGTACTTCCGGGAACTGATGGAGGCCGGCGCGTTCCGTCCTGTCATCGACCGGCGGTACCCGCTGGAGCGGATCGGCGACGCGTACCGGTATGTCGAGACCGGGCAGAAGACCGGGAACGTGGTCGTCACCGTCGTACCGCCCCCGGACTGACCCGGAGGACCGCCGGAGGACCGCCGGAGGACCGCCGGAGGACCGCCGGAGGACCG
>NZ_JAVFVX010000011.1:2115-8105 GCF_033441795.1 Streptomyces sp. ADMS
GGAGGACCGCCGGAGGACCGCCGGAGGACCGCCGGAGGACCGCCGGAGGACCGCCAGAGGACCGCCAGAGGACCGCCAGAGCAGCGTCCCGCCGAATCAGGTCTTCTCGACCTGGTCGTAGCGGCCCAGGAAGCGCGGCGCGCCGCCCTCCACCCGGTGCAGGAAGAGGCCGTTGACCAGCTGGAACTGGTCGGTCTTCGCATCGAACTCGATGGTCTTGGCGAGCCCCTTGTAGGTGGACGCACGGAGCCTGCGCACCATCGCGCCCCGCTCGACCTCGACCGAGCCCAGGCCGCCCAGACCCTGGGCGACGAAGAGCAGCGCGTCGTACGCCTCCACCGCGAAGCGCTCGACCTCGCGCACCCCGAAGCGCTTCCTGTACGCCGTCACGAAGCGTGCCGCGGCGGGCAGTTCGGCCGGGTCGACATAGGTCGCGCTGATCAGCCAGCCCTCGGCCGCGGTGCCCGCCTCCGTGAGGAACGCGGGCGCCAGGACCGGCTCCGGCGCCATGCACGGGCCCCGGAATCCGGCCTGGACCAGCGAGCGGGCACACAGGGCGGCCCGGTGCGGGGAGGTGCCGCCGTAGACCACGGCATCGGCATCGGCGGCGAGCACGGCGGCGGCGACCGTGTCGAAGTCCTCGCTGTCCGCGGGGACGGCATGGGTGGTGGTCGTGCCGTCGGCAGGCGGGTACGCGGTGAGGATTTTGATGATCTGCCAGCTGACGCGGCTTGCCGCGCGGTCGTCTATGAGGGCGGTCCTGCGGCTCTTCTCGACGTGGGTGAGGTAGTGGATGAAGGGCGTCGACAGTGCGTTCTCATCGGGTCTGAGCTGGAAGAACGCGCGGAGGCTGGAGTACGGATCCAGGCCGGCGGAGACGGTCACGACGGGCAGCAGGGCCTTCTCGTAGCGGGCGACGGACGCATCGGTCGCGGCGTTGCCGGTCGGGCCGATGACGGCGTACACGTCGTGGTCCGCGACGAACCTTCCGGCCACCTCCCCGGCCCGCTTCGCCTCCCCCGCGTCGTCGAGGACCTTCAGGGCCAGCTCGAAGGTACGGCCGCCAGAGGAACCGGAACTGCCGGCACGGGAGAGGGAGTTGAAGTCCTCCACGGCCAGCCGCACGCCCCGCTCCTGCGCCCGGCCGATCGTCCTGTCCGTTCCTGTCAGGTCCGCGTGCACTCCGATGACGTACACGGGCAGTGGTCCCGAGCCCGTCGTCCCGCCCTCGCTGTCCGCCGCCGTCGGCCTTGAGGCGGCCCAGGCCGCCAGTCCGCCGCCGGTCAGGGCCACCGCGGCGGCCGAGCCCAGGGTCAGCAGGCGGCGCCGGGAGGGGGAGGGCGGTTCCAGCGGCTGTACGAGGGTGGCCGGGACGGGGTCGGGAAGGGCCAGGACGGCGGCCGAGCGTCGCGCGATCAGCCGGGGCAGCGTGGGCGGCAGCCAGTCACTCTCGCCCTCGTCTTCGCCCTCGTCCGTCAGGGCGTCCCGTACCTCCCGCGCGGTGGGCCTGGCCTGCGGGTCCTTGGCCAGGCAGCTCGTCAGCAGCGGGACCAGGGCCCGGGGCACCGCGTCCAGGTCCGGTTCCTCGTGGACCGTACGGAAGATGACGGCGGCCGGGGTGCCGGTGCCGAACGGGCGGCGGCCGGTCGCCGCGTACGCCAGGACGCAGCCCAGCGAGAAGACGTCGCTCGGCGGGCCCATGTCACCGGCTCGCGCCTGCGCCTGTTCCGGCGAGAGATAGCCGGGAGAGCCGATCACCACGTCGGTCGCGGTCAGCGCGGTGGCCGTGGTGGAACGCGCGATGCCGAAGTCGATCAGCCGGGGGCCGTCCAGGGCGAGCAGCACGTTGTGCGGCTTGACGTCCCGGTGCACCAGGCCCGCCGCGTGCACCTCGGTGAGCGCCTCGGCCAGCCGGGCGCCCAGGGCGCGTACCGTACGCTCCGGCAGCGGCCCGTCCATTTCGACGGCCTCGGCCAGCGACGGGCCCGGTACGAAGGCGGTCGCCAGCCAGGGCTCGTGGGCCTCGGGTTCCGCAGCGGTGACCGGTACCACCCACCGTCCGGTGAGCCCGGTCGCCGCCTCGGCCTCGCGCCGGAACCGGGCCCGGAAGCCGTCGTCGGCCGCGTACTCGGCGCGGATCACCTTCAGCGCGACCAGTGCCCCGCCCGTCGAACGGGCCAGGTAGACCACGCCCATGCCGCCCGCGCCGAGCCGGCCGAGCAGCCGGTGGCCGCCGACGAAGGGCGGGTCGCCCGGCTTGAGCGCGTGCACTCCCACGCGGCCTTCCACGCCGTCTCCCGCGCGCCCCTCCGAGTGCGCCCCGCCCACCGCTACACCTCGGAGGGGGCTTCGCCGAGGAAGCGGAACCGGCCGTCCTCGACCTTGTGCAGGAAGATGCCCCAGCCGGCGAACGTGCCGTCCTCCGGCTTGAAGGCGAACTCCTTGGTGATGCCCTTGTAGCGGGTCCCGCGCAGCAGGCCCACCAGCTCCTTGCGGTTCGGCGGCCGTCCTGCCGTCGCGGTCTCGGTGGCCTTCGTGGTCTTCGTGGCCTTCAGCAGCTCCTGGAGGACGAGGTTGACGGTGTCGTACGCCTCGGCGGCGTAGTAGCCGGGCGCCTCGCCGTAGCGCTTGCGGAAGGCCGTGGTGAAGGCCGCCGCGGCCGGCACGGCGGTGGGGTCGACGAAGGAGGAGGTCATCAGCCACCCCTCGGCCGCGTCCCCGGCCAGATCGAGGAACGCCGGGTCGATCACGGCCTGCGAGCTGATCCGCGGCTTGTCGAAGCCGGCGCTCGCCAGCTCCCGGGCCACCTGGGCCGCGCCCTGCGCGTACCCGGCGTAGACGAAGGAGCCGATCCCGGCCCGCAGCATGTCGTCGACCACGGGTGCCAGGTCGTCCGTGCCCGCCGGGACCACCCGGGGGTAGGCCGGCCTGCCCAGTTGGCGCAGCATGAGGACGCTGATCGAGGCTGTTTCCTGGGCGTACGTCTGTGCGGTCCGGTCCTGGAGGACGCCGGGGCGCGCTGTCTCCTTCTGCCCCATGAGGTAGACGCTGATCGGGAGAGCGACCGCCGCGTCACTGGGGCGGCAGTGCACGAAGGACCGGTACTGAGCCGTCGTCAGGATCAGCCCTCCGGCCGAGACGCACAGCAGCGGCAGCAGGGCCTCGTCGTACGCGCCGAGGACCGCGTGGGCGGTCTCGTCGTTGGTCGGGCCGAGCACGGCGAGTACGTCGGTGTCCTGGATCAGCGTCCTGGCCGCGGCGGGTGCCCGTCCCGCGCTGCCGCCGTCGTCGACCGTCTTCAGGGCGAGCTCGAACGGCTTGTCCTTACGCGAGTTGAACTGCTCGACCGCCAGCCGCGCGCCCCGCTCCTGCGCCCGGCCCGCCGTCCGCTGCGCGCCGCTGAGATCCGCCTGCACCCCGATGGCCCAGCGGCGGGCCGCCGGGGTGCCCGGGGTGTCGTCGTCGCGCAGGGCGGCCCAGGCCGCGGCCCCGCCCGCCGCCATGAGCACCGCCGCCCCGGAGGCCAGGAGCAGCCGGCGGCGGCCGGGCGACGCCGGCTCCGCGTCCTCGGCCCCTTCGGTTGCCGCTTCTGCGACGGTCGGCTCGATGTCGGGCAGCGCCAGCATCTCGGAGGAGCGGTCCGCGATTCCCCGTACGACGTCGTCGGGCAGCCAGTCGGTCTGGCCGCCGTCGGGGACGGCGTCCTCGACCAGCAGCACCGTGCAGATCTGCTCGGCCGTCGGACGGTCCTCTGTGTCCTTCGCCAGGCACATGTGCAGCAGCGTCAGCAGCTCGCCGTCCTCTGTGCCCTCTTCGGCCTCGACGTCGGCCAGGTCGGGCTCGTCGTGGACCGTGCGGTAGAGCAGGGCGTCCACCGCACCGGTGCCGAACGGCGGACGGCCGGTCACCGCGTACGCCAGCAGACAGCCCAGCGAGAAGACGTCGCTCGCCGGGCCCACCGCCGCGCCGCGCGCCTCGGCCTGCTCGGGGGAGAGGAATCCGGGCGTGCCGACGACCAGGTCGGTGGAGGTGATCGCGGTCTCGTCGGCCGCGCGGGCGATCCCGAAGTCGATCAGGCGCGGACCGTCCACGGCGAGCAGGACGTTGGCGGGCTTGACGTCACGGTGGACGAGCCCGGCCGCGTGCACCTCGCGGAGCGCCATGGCGAGCATCCTGCCCAGGACCCGCACGCTCCGGGCAGGCAGCGGACCATGACGTACGACCGCCTCCCCGAGCGAGGGTCCGGGCACGAAGGCGGTGGCCAGCCAGGGTTCCGCCGCGTCCGGGTCCGCGCCGGTGACCGGGACCGCCCAGGGGCTGGTCACCCGGCGGGCCGCCTCGACCTCACGGCGGAAGCGGGCGCGGAAGTCCGGCTCGTCCGCGTACTCGGCCTGGATGACCTTGACGGCGGCCAGCGCCCCGGCCTCCGTACGCCCGAGGTAGACCACGCCCATGCCACCCGCGCCGAGGCGGGCCAGCAGCCGGTGTCCGCCGATCGAGGAGGGGTCGGTGGGAAGCAGACGCCCGCTCATTCCGCCGCCCCCAGTTCGGTCTCGACGTCGGTCAGCATCTGGGTTATTCCCTGACTCAGGGCGGTACTGACCTCTGCCTCGGTCCTGTCCTTGGCGCCCCTGCCGACGACGGCCACGGTGACCTGGCCCAGGCGGCTCTGCGACCAGGAGTAGTAGTGGGGGCCGCCGAGTTCGTCGCTGTAGTACTGGCCGCCTTCCGTGAGCGAGTCCTCGGAGGTGAAGTTGCCCATCAGGCCGAACGCCGAGCCCTGGGAGAGCAGTCCGGTGATCCGCTCGCCCTGGCGGAGCTGCTGGTCGGGGCAGCGCAGTGCCTCTTCGAGCATCCCGGCCATCTCCCAGCCGGCGTCCGTCGCGGTTCGGTGCACGGTGGCGACGGCGGTGACGCGGATCGGGCCCTTGCCGTCCTCCGCGGGCAGTTCGCTGTAACGGGTGAGTGAGGCGAGCACCGTCGCGGGCAGCGACTCGCGCTGCCAGACGCAGTTCGCGTCGAGCACGGGCCAGTAGCCGGGGTCACTCTCGTACGGCGTACGTCTGACGAAGCCGGGACCCCAGTTGACGGGCTCCGCCGCGACAGCGCGGGCCAGGCGTACGGCCTGCGCGCGGGTCTTCGGCACGCGGGCGGGGTCGGGGGTGAAGGCCAGACCTGTGGGGCCGGGGGTCGGGCTCGGGCTTGGGCTTGCGTTCGGGTCTGGGCTTGAAGTCGGGCTGGAGCGCGTGCCACTGCTGGTTGTCGAGCCCTTGGACCCGGCGGCCGTGTTCCCTCCCGAACCCGAACAGCCGATCAGTAACAGACCGACGCCCCACAACGCACCGCAGCACTGCCACACCGGTCTCCGGAGCACTGTCAACTCCCCCCATCCGCACCCGTGTTCCCCCGCTCGGAGCGTAGCGACTATGCCAGTGAGGCACTACGGACATGGCGGAGTCCGTCGTCCTCT
Organism: Streptomyces sp. ADMS; assembly: GCF_033441795.1. Taxonomy (NCBI): domain Bacteria; kingdom Bacillati; phylum Actinomycetota; class Actinomycetes; order Kitasatosporales; family Streptomycetaceae; genus Streptomyces; species Streptomyces sp. ADMS. Next base: position 7,586 of record NZ_JAVFVX010000011.1, read on the forward strand.
CCGTCGTCTTCCCCGCTTTCCCACGGCCCGGCGCCCTACAGCCCGACGTACGCCCGCACCGCCTCCGCCAGCCACCCGGCCGGTCCAGATGAACGTCATGCCCGGCCCGGAGGAACAGCGACCGTCTCCGTATCCCTCCCCGGCGGGCACTCCCTCGTCTCCGCCTGCTCCCGCTCACGCATCGTGCCCGTCTCTCCCCCCCTCACCACCAGCGTCGGACACCGCACCCGGCTCCGCTCCCCCCAGCGGTCACGGACGGCCAGTTCCTCGACCGCCGCGAGCATCCGGTCCCCGGCCACCCTCGGACACCAGCCGTCCGCCCGCCGCTCCAGCCCTCTCCCCCAGGCGTCGTACCCGAAGAACTCCGCCCCGGCGGACGGGGACGGGAAGGGCGTCGGCCAGTTGTCGAGTCAACTCCCGGTATCCGAGGCCAGGTTGGGGTTGGGGCCGCCCGGCCCCCGCCTCCACCAGCACCAGCACCAGCACCAGCACCAGCACCAGCACCAGCACCAGCACCAGC
>NZ_JAVFVX010000011.1:8205-53634 GCF_033441795.1 Streptomyces sp. ADMS
CACCAGCACCAGCACCAGCACCAGCACCAGCACCAGCACCAGCACCAGCACCAGCGACCGAACACCAGGTCCGGATGCGCCGACACGGTCAGCAGGGCGGCCAGCCGATCAGCGACTGGCCCACCAACGTGACCTGATTCAGGCCCAGTTCGCGGATCAACGCCACCACGTCCCGTACGTTTGCCGCCCGCATCATGTCCCGCGGGCCGCGCGTGCTCCCGCCGTGTCCCCGGGCGCCGTACGTGATCACTCGGTGGCCGTCCGGCAGCAACAGGGCCGGCAGGTCGGCCCATTCGGCCCGGTGACGCGCGGGGCCGTGCAGGAGGAGAAGCGGCGGGCCCCCACACGGCGTGGACGGGTTGTGGTACCCGTACGCCAAGGTTGTACCGTCAACCATCCTCAGCTTGGGCATAGTCGAGCAGCATAGTCAGAACGAACGGACGGGACCGGCCTTGTCTTCCCTGAACCCGGACCGCGGTGCCCTGCTCCGCGCACTCGCGATCCTCTCCGGTGCCCTCGCGGTCGCGCTGTACTGCTGGGGGCTGCTGCAGGTCCTCGGTGCCGCGCTGGAGGCGGAGGACGGCGGTACGGACTCGGCGCCGGTCCGGCCCTGTCGTACGGCGGGGCCGCAGGAGCGGGGCGGGGCCGAGGTCGTCGACTACAGCGTCGGCTACGTTCCGCTCCGGTTCGTGTGCGAGACGCGGGGCGGCGGGAGTTACGCCACCGACAGCGTGCCTGGGTACGTCAATCCGGGCGCGTTCGGGTTCGCGCTGGCCGGGGGGCTGCTCGCCGTCGGCGCAGGGTACGAGGCCGAACTGCGCGCCCGCCGGGCAGCCACCCCGCCCGGCGAGCAGACCGGGACCACGAGCTAGCCTCGCCCCGTACGACACGACTCAGCGGAGGCAGGCCACCATGGCGGAGACGACGAAGGTTCCCACGGCGCTCGTGGCCGCCGGCGGGCTCGTCGGCGGGTACGCCGTCGCCCGTTGGAGCAGGAACCGGCAGCTCGGCGGGACCGTGCTGGCCGTCGCGGGGACCGTCGCCGCCCAGCGGTGGCATGAGCAGGCGGGCAGTACGGCCGCCGGGGCGCTGACCGTCGCGTACGTCGCCGCCTTCGCCGGGTCGCACCCGCTCGCCAGGAAGGTGGGCGCCTGGCCGGCCGTGTTCGGGGTCGCCGGGGCCGTCGCCCTCGCCTCCTGGGCCGTCGCCGACCGGCACGCCTAACCTCCCGCGGGGACTGCCTGAAACGCCCTCCGATACGCGTACGGACTCGTCCCGACCACCCGCTTGAAACGGTCCCGGAACGCCGTCGGCGACCCGAACCCCGTCTGGGCGGCGATCAGTTCGACCGGGTACGTCGTCGTCTCCAGCAGGTACTGCGCCCGCCGCACCCGCGCCCGGTGCAGCCACCGCAGGGGCGTGGTGCCGGTCTGTTCGCGGAAGCGGCGGTTGTCGTGCTGTGCTGCCCCGCCAGGAGACGCTCCAGGAGACGGTCATCGGCCGTGCGGCGAGCGGTGCGGACCGGGCGGCGACCGTTCGACTCGCCATGTTCACCGGGATCTTCAACCTGCTGTGGGCCACGGTGACGGTACTGATGATCGTTCGTCCCGGCTCCACCACGGGAGCCTAGGTCCGGTGCGTCACCCACGGGGACGTCGTGGCTTGCCTCGCCCAGGCGGCGGAGCCGCACATGTCACAGCCCGCGCCCCTGAAGACACCCCGCCGACACCAGACCCTCCGTCGACTCCTCCTCCACCCGGAACGCCCGCCCCACCCCCGCCGCGACCAGCGCCCCCGCCGCGATCACCAGTGTGAAGAAGGCCCAGGTCAGGGGCCAGGCGTTGGCGAAGCCGTCCGGCGGGCCGGGGTGCGTGCGCAGGGAGACGTACATGAGCGCCGCCGGGGGGACCGCCACCAGGAGCAGCGGCCAGCCCCGGCTGTCGCGGTGGCCGAAGTAGGCGGCCAGGAGCAGCAGTACAACGCCCAGGGCGACGGCCCCGACGCCCGTCACCGGGGTCGTCTCGTCCGTCGAGCCCGCGCTCTCGACGCGGTTGCGCAGGTCCCAGGGGACGCAGACGACGTACGACGCCGAAGCGACGGCGACGCCGAGTGCGCGGGTCAGCCAGCGCTCGGCCCAAGGACGCTCCCGCAGCGGCCCGAGCAGCTTCCCGGTGGTGCCGTTCCCAGTCATCTCGGTCATACGTACGAGGGTCACCCGTCCGGGGACGGTCCGACAGAGTACGCGTACTCAGGTACGGGTACCTACGCCCCCAGCGCCCGCGACACCACGTAGATCAGCAGCCCCGCCAGCGAACCGACCACCGTGCCGTTGATCCGGATGAACTGCAGGTCACGGCCGATGTGCGCCTCGATCTTCCGCGTCGTGTGCTCGGCGTCCCAGCCCGCGACCGTGTCCGTGATCAGGGAGGTGATCTCGCCCTGGTAGGTCGTCACGACATACACCGCCGCGCCCTCGACCCAGCCGTCCACCTTGTTCTGCAGTCCGGTGTCGACCGCCATCCGGGACCCCAGCGACAGCAACGACGCCCGTACGCGCAGCCGCAGCTCGCTGCGTTCGTCCTCGGCGGCCGAAACGATCATCGAGCGTACGGCCGTCCAGGCGGACGCGATCAGGTCCTGGACCTCGCCGCGCCCCAGGACCTCGGTCTTCAGCCGCTCGACACGCGCGCGCGTGTCCGTGTCGGACTGGAGGTCGGAGGCGAAGTCGGTGAGGAAGCGGTCCAGGGCCCCGCGCGCCGGGTGGGCGGGGGCGTCGCGCATCTCGGTGACGAAGCGCAGCAGCTCCTTGTAGACGCGCTCGCCGACCTTCTTGTCGACGAACTTGGGCGTCCAGCCTGGCGCCCCGCCCTGCACGGCGCCCATGACCTCCTCCTCGTGCAGGACGAGCCAGTCGTGCGCGCGTACGCAGATCAGGTCGACAGCCCTCTTGTGGCCGCCGTCGGTGACGACCTTCTCCAGCATCTTGCCGATGCCGGGCGCGATCTCCTGGGCGTCGGCCCGCCGGGTGATGGCCTCGCCGACGACCGCCTGGACGTCGGCGTCACGCAGGACGGTGAGCGCCCCGCGCAGGGCCGCCGACAGCTCCGCCGTGACCCGGTCCGCATGCTCCGGCTCCGCGAGCCAGGTACCGAGGCGGCTGCCGATGCCCACGGCCCGCAGGCGCTGCCGTACGACGTCCTGGGAGAGGAAGTTCTCGCCGACGAACTCCCCCAGGGATACGCCTAGTTGATCCTTCTTGGTGGGGATGATCGCGGTGTGCGGGATGGGCAGGCCCATGGGATGGCGGAAGAGGGCGGTGACCGCGAACCAGTCGGCGAGCGCGCCGACCATGCCGGCCTCGGCCGCCGCGGCGACATACCCCGTCCAGGCACCGGCGCCCTGCTCACCGGCCCACTTGGCGAGGACGTACACGACGGCGACGAAGAGCAGCAGCCCGGTCGCGGTGAGCTTCATCCGGCGCACCCCGCGCTGACGCTCCTCGTCGGCGGGGCTGAAGGAGGTCATGGCGCGGCCGGGAACCGTCCCGGCGGGGGCGACAGGGGCGGCGCGGGACTGCTGCTGCCCATCGGCCCCGTCAGTCCCGCCGGCCCCGCCGGTCCCGTCGGCGCGGTCCTTTGATCCCGTTCTCGTCCGTTCCATTCGCTCCACCGTTCAGTGATCCCTCACACATTGTCCCTTCCTGACCGACTCCTGGAACGGAACAAGAGTTCCCCGCGTATATCCGGAGGGAGCCGATCCCGTGGATTCGGCCGGCTCTCACAGGCCCATCCCGCATCATGGGCTCAGCCCATCGGAACCCCACGTTCCCCGCCGTACGAGGAGTCACGCATCCCATGACCAGGCGCCACGGTTATGGCCTGCTCGCCGCGATGGTCACGCTCGTCGTGGCCGTGTCCGCCGCCATATACGTCGGGGCGACCCTCGACGACGGCAGCCGGCGCGCCAAGTCCGTCAGCCGGGCCCACGGCGACTCTGGCAACGCCGTCGCCCCCGCGTCCACCGGCGCCTGGGTCGGCACCTGGTCCGCGTCCCCGGTCGACGGCGAACCGGGCACCGAGGCGAAGGGCCTCGCCGGGCGCTCCCTGCGCAACGTCGTGCACACGGCGGCCGGCGGTACGAGTGCCCGCGTCACGCTGTCCAACCTCTACGGCAAGCAGCCCCTGGTCATCGCCCACGCCTCGATCGCCGTCGCCGCCGCCGAGAACAGCGCCGCCGCCGACGCCGCGACGATGCGCCGGCTCACCTTCGGCGGCAGCCCGTCGGTGACGATCCCGGCGGGGCGGCAGATCGTCACGGACGCGGTACGGGTCGCGGTCCCGCGTGACAGCGATGTCCTGGTGACGACGTACTCTGCGGTCCCGTCCGGCCCGGTCACCTACCATCCGCGTGCCCGGCAGATCTCGTACGCCGCCCTGGGCGACCGCACCGAGGACCCCCACGCCACGGCGTACACCGAACAGACCGAGGCATGGCGGTACGTCACCGCCCTGGACGTCCTCAGTAACCAGTCCGACGGGACGGTCGTCGTCCTCGGCGACTCGCTCACCGCCGGCAGCACGTCGAGCGTGGGCACCAACAGCCGGTGGCCCGACGTGCTCGCCGACCGCCTCCACGAGGCGGCGGAGGCCGGCGCGGACGTGCCCCGCTACAGCGTCGTCAACCAGGGAATAGGCGGCAACCGCGTCCTGCGGCACGGCGGCGTCGGCCTGCCGGCGCCCAACGCGAGCGGTCTGACGCGGTTCGGACGGGACGTCCTGGGCCGTACGAACGTCAAGGTCGTCGTGGTCGACCTGGGCGTCAACGACATCCTGCGCGCCCGCGACCCCAAGGCGCTGAGGGCGTCCTCGATCGTCGCCGGGCTGCGTGAGCTGGTGGACGAGGCGCATGGGCGGGGGCTGAAGGTGGTGGGGGCGACGCTGATGCCGTTCGGGGGGTTCCACGGGTACTCGGCGGCGACGGAGGCGTTGCGGCAGGCCGTGAACGCGGAGATTCGCTCCGGGCGGGTGTTCGACGCGTACGCGGACTTCGACGAGGCGTTGCGGGATCCGTACGACCCTCGGCGGTTCCGGGCGGAGTACGACTCGGGGGATCACTTGCATCCGAGTGACGCGGGGTATGCGCGTATGGGGGAAGTGTTCGACCTGGAGGATCTGAAGGGGTCTGTGCCGGCTGAGTTGTGAGTGCGGGTCGGGTGCGGGTGTGGGTGTGGGTCGGGTGCGGCCCCGGTGGGGGCTGGTCGCGCAGTTCCCCGCGCCCCCAAAAACTCCCACCCCGCCCAGTTCGCAGGCACCGAGCCACCAGGCCGCCCACCCGCCCGGCCGCGGCCCCGATGGGGACTGGTCACGCGGTTTCCCGCGCCCCTCAAAGCTCCCGCGGCACCCCGTACGGTGCCGGGGCTGCGCGTCGGTTCCAGCCGCTTTCCCGGCTCAGTCCTCGTCCCGCTTGTGCAGGTCGTGCATGCCGTGCCGGAACCCGGAGTGAGAGCCGAAACCGGAGGCGGAGCCACCAAGCTCCCCCCGCCCTTCCCGCCGCTCCAGCTTCTCCTGCCGACGTTCCTCCTTCAGCCGCTGCCGCTCCGCCTTCGGCAGTTTCCGGTCCACGCCCACCCCGCCCCAGAAAGCGAACCCCTGGATGATCACGCGCGGGGCGCCGGGGTCACCCAGCACCCCCTCCTGGCTGTGGTCGAAGCCCCCCATGACGCCGATGCCGCGCACCACGACCTCGACGCCGGGCGGCACGATGACGTTCACGCCACCCATGATCGCGACGCAGTTGACGACCACCTCATGGTCGGTGAAGTTCGCGTCGCGCAGGTCGATCTCCCCGCCGCCCCAGAACGCGAACGAGTTGAACTGCCGAGGCACCGTCCAGCGCCCCCTGCGCTGAAACCCGCCCATGATGGCGACACCCCACCGCGAAGACCCCTCACCCCCGACGATCCGGTCCGGCCAACTCCCGCTCCCCACAGGCTGCTTGACCATACTCATGGGCGGCGCGCCCACCCCGGCCCCGGGCAGGTCACGAGTGATCGGCGTCAACTCGCCGTATGTACGCGCCTGGTACGTCGCGTCGAGGCGTTCCTCGAACTCGGCCATGTCGAGCCGCCCCTCCGCAAGGGCGTCCCGCAGTACTTCGGCGACTCGTTCACGATCGGCGTCGGAAGCGCGCAGCTCCGGAAGGTCGTCCGTCATACCCGCAGCCTACGAGGTCCCCGCCCACGGCACTACGGCAAGGCCTGAGCCCTACGCCGACGCCCGGTCCGCGTACATTTTCGCGATCACCGCCTCGATGTCCGGCTCCCGCACCGACAGGTCCACCAGCGGATACTCCGCCGCGATCCGCGCGACCAGCGGAGCCGCCGAATCCGACGCCGGGAAGGCCAGCCACTGCCTCGGGCCGTCCACCCGTACGACCCGCGCCGACGGCACCTCGATCGGCGGCAGCTCCCGCTCCAGGTCGACGACGAGGGTCCGCTCGCTGTCGCCCACCTCGTGCAGGCCGGTCAGCGGCCCGTCGTACATGAGGCGGCCGTGGTCGATGACCATGACCCGTGAGCACAGTTGCTCGATGTCCTGGAGGTCGTGCGTGGTGAGCAGGACCGTCGTGCCTCGTTCCGCGTTCAGGTCGCGGAGGAACTCGCGGACCCGGGCCTTGGAGATCACGTCCAGGCCGATCGTCGGCTCGTCGAGGTACAGCACCTCGGGCTCGTGCAGCAGTGCCGCCGCGATGTCGCCCCGCATCCGCTGACCGAGGGACAGTTGGCGGACCGGTACGTCCAACAGGTCGACCAGTTCGAGGAGTTCGACGCACCGTTCGAGGTTCTCCCGGTAACGGGCGTCCGGGATGCGGTACATGCGGTACATCAGACGGTACGAGTCGATGAGCGGGAGGTCCCACCACAGCGTCGTACGCTGCCCGAAAACCACCCCGATGCGCCGCGCGAGACGGGCGCGCTCACGGGACGGGTCGATGCCGGCGACGCGCAGCCGGCCGCCGCTCGGGGTGAGAATCCCCGTCAGCATCTTGATGGTCGTGGACTTCCCGGCGCCGTTCGGGCCGATGTAGCCGACCATCTCCCCGCGCGCCACCCGGAAGGAGATCGAGTCGACCGCCCGCACCTCCCGCCGCTCACTCCTCATGAACCCGGTCCGCTTGCGCACGTCGAACACCTTCTCGACACCGTCCAGCTCGATGAAGGACCCGTTGAACGACTCGTCGAAGGAGCCGTCCGCCTGACCGTGGCTGTGAATGCGACTGCGACTGTGGCTGTCCACGTGCCTAACTCCCCGTGCTCCGGTACGAACGAAGTCCCGCCCGCCAGGCCAGCCCCGCGAGCGCGCAGCAGCCCGCCGCCACCAGCGGGGGCAGGAACGCCACCCACTCCGGCAGGTCGAGCGGGTAGGGGCGGCCCAGCACATACAGCGCGGGCAGCCAGTTGACGAAGGCCAGCGGGAAGACGAACGTCACCCCGCGCACCAGGTCCTGCGCGAAGAGGCCCGGCGGATACTGCAACAGCGTGGCGCCGCCGTACGTGAACGCGTTCTGCACCTCCGAGGCGTCCCGCGCCACGAACTGGAAAGCCGCTCCCCCGACGAACACCGCGCAGAAGATCGCCCCGCCACTGATCACCATCACCGGCACCATCAGCACCTTGAGCGTCGTCCAGTGGACGTCGTCGAGGGTCAGGAGGGCGTAGCCGAGCACCAGCAGACCCTGGGTGATCCGGCCGAGGCGGCGCAGCGCGAACCGGTCCGCGGCGACCTGCGCGAGCAACGGCGCCGGCCGGACGAGCAGCGTGTCCAGGGTGCCGTCACGGACCCGGCGCCCGAGCCGGTCCATCGACCCGACGACGAGGTCGGCGATCCCGAACGCGGTCGAGGACAGCCCGTACAGGAACGCGATCTCGGGGAGCGAGTAGCCGCCGAGGCTGTCGACCTGGGAGAACATCAGCACGATCGTCAGGAAGTCGAGGCCGGTCGCCGCGAAGTTGCCGAACGTCGTCATCGCGAAGGAGGCCCGGTAGGCCATCGTGGACCTGATCCACATCGCGGCGATCATGCGATAGGCCCGTACGCCGTCGAGCACCCGCCCGGTGCGGCTGAGGGGCCCGTCGTCCCAGCCGTCGCCGGCCCGCCACTCGCACCGGACACCGGTCTTCACCGCACCGGAGACACCCGCGTCACCCACCCTGAACCACCACCCGCCGAGTAGCGGCCGCCTGCAGCAGACGCCCCACCGCCAGCAGCGCCACCGCCCACCCGGCCTGGAAGGCGTACGTGCCCAGCCAGTCCGCCTCCCCCAGCAGGATGTCCGCCGGCGCCTGGATCAGCGCCGCCCACGGCAGGGACCGTACGATCTCGCCGAACAGACCCGGGAAGACGTTCAGCGGCAGCACCATGCCCGAACAGAACACACCCACGAGCCACGCCATCTGCATGATGCCCGCGCCGTCGAGGAGCCAGAACGCGGCCAGCGCGAGCAGGAACCGGAACGAGTAGCTGACCACCATCCCCAGCGCGACCGCGCCCGCGAACGCCAGCCAGGGGACCACGGACGCCGGCAGCGTCAGGTCGAAGGCCCACGCGCCGAACGCGACCGGGATCACACCCCGGCCCAGCAGATGGAACAGGGCCCGGCCCATGTCCTGGGCCAGCCACCACATCTGGAGATCGGCCGGCCGGTAGAGGTCGATCGCGATGTCACCCGTACGGATACGCTCGATCAGCTCCTCCTCGAAGCCCGCGCCCATCACGCACATCGTCATCAGCAGCGCCTGGCCCAGCCACACGTAGGTGAGGGCCTGGGACTGGTCGTACCCGCCCAGGTGCGGTCTCTCGTCCCACAGGGCGATGTACGTGGAGGCCAGGATCACGCCGAAGACGGTGTTGGTGAACACCCCCGCCAGCGTGGCCGCCCGATACGTCGCATAACGTCGGAATCCCCCGGCCGCGACGGCCGCGTACAACCGCCCAGAACCCACGGCACCAGCCTTCCCGAACGCTCCGGAACGCCTCCGGACCGAAGCGCAGGAGCCTAGTGCGCTCCCCGGCCCGCCCGCCACGCGTTTTTCGCGCAGGAAGCGTGCCGGGGTCAGGGAACTGATCGGCGGGTGCGACAGTCTTCAAGAGGGGGCGCAGGAAACGTTTGAAGTGGTGAATGAGGTCGTACGGGAACGTACGACGCGAAACAGGAGTCCGTGCACGACATGAGCGACCAGCCAGAGCCGCAGCAGCCGACGCAGGGCTGGACACCGACAGACCCCGAAGTACCCGAAGTGGCGGAGGGCGAGAAGGCCAAGAAGCCCAAGCGGCCACGGCGCACCGGATGGCGTCGGCTGATCCCGACCTGGCGGCTCGTGCTCGGCACGTTCGTGCTCGGGATCCTGCTGGTCATCGGCCTGTTCGCAGTCGGCTACTACACGGTGAACATCCCGGCGGCGAACGCGGCGGCCATCAAGCAGAGCAACGTCTACCTCTACGCCGACGGCAGCCAGCTCGCCCGTGACGGCGAGGTCAACCGGGAGAACGTGACGCTGGCGCAGATCTCCAAGGACGCGCAGCACGCCGTACTGGCCGCCGAGGACCGAGACTTCTACACCGAGTCGGCGGTCGACCCGAAGGCGATGCTCCGCGCCGGCTGGAACACGGTGACCGGCAAGGGCAAGCAGTCCGGCTCGACGATCACCCAGCAGTACGTGAAGAACTACTACCTCGCACAGGAGCAGACCGTCACCCGAAAGGTGAAGGAGTTCTTCATCTCCATCAAGCTGGACCGGGTGAAGTCCAAGGCCGAGATCCTCGAGGGCTACCTCAACACCAGCTACGCCGGCCGCAACTCCTATGGCATGCAGGCCGCCGCCCAGGCCTACTACGGCGTCGACGCCGTGGACCTGACCGCCGGCCAGGGCGCCTACCTCGCCGCACTGCTTAACGCGCCGAGCGAGTACGACGTGATCGCCCACCCCGAGAACAGGCCGGCCGCGCTCGCCCGCTGGAACTACGTCCTCGACGGCATGGTCAAGAAGGACTGGCTGACCGAGTCCGAGCGGAAGGCCATCACCTTCCCAGAGCCGAAGCAGTCGATCGTCTCGACGGGCTTGTCCGGCCAGCGCGGCTACCTGGTCAAGGCGGTCAACGACTACCTCTTCGACAACAAGATCCTCACCGAGGACGAACTCCAGGCCGGCGGCTACCGCATCACCACCACCCTGCAGAAGCCCAAGCAGGACGCCTTCGTGAAGGCCGTCAACGACCAGGTGATGAAGAAGCTCGACAAGAAGAACAACAAGGTCGACAACTACGTCCGCGCGGGCGGCGTCGCCATCGACCCGGCCTCCGGCAAGGTCCTCGCGATGTACGGCGGCATCGACTACACCAAGCAGTACGTCAACAACGCCACGCGCCGCGACTACCAGGACGGCTCCACCTTCAAGCCGTTCGTGTTCACCTCCGCCGTCCAGAACGGCTCGGTGACCCAGGACGGCCGGACGATCACCCCGAACGCGTACTACGACGGCACCAACAAGCGCCCCGTCCAGGGCTGGAGCGGCGGGGAGTACGCCCCCGAGAACGAGGACCAGGTCTCGTACGGCAACGTCACCGTCCGCACGGCGACGAACAAGTCCGTGAACTCGGTGTACGCGCAGATGGCGGTGGACGTGGGCCCCGCGAAGATCAAGCAGACGGCGATCGACCTCGGCCTCCCGTCCGACACCCCCGACCTCAACCCGTACCCCTCCATCGCGCTGGGCACGTCGACGGCCAGCGTCCTCGACATGACGGAGGCGTACGCCACGCTCGCCAACCACGGCAGGCACGGCACGTACACGATCATCGGGAAGATCACGAAGGACGGTGAGGAGGGCTCGGTGACCCTCCCGAAGCAGAAGACGAAGCAGGTGGTGTCGCGGGAGGCCGCCGACACGACCACGGCGGTCCTGCAGAGCGTGGTCTCGGAGGGCACGGCGACCGCGGCCCTCGCCGCCGGCCGCCCGGTGGCCGGCAAGACCGGCACGGCCGAGGAGGACACGGCGGCCTGGTTCGCGGGCTACACCCCCGACCTGGCAACAGTCGTTTCCGTGATGGGCCAGGACCCGGTCACCGGCAAGCACAAGTCGCTGTACGGCGCGCTGGGCCTCGCCCGCATCAACGGCGGCGGCGCCCCCGCCGAGATCTGGGCCCAGTTCACGAAGGACGCCCTGAAGGGCAAGGAGGCGAAGGAGTTCGACCTCCAGCTCATGGACGGCGCCGACGAACAGCAGCTCCCGCCCGCCGACCCGCAGACCGACCCCGGCACGGACGCCGGCCAGGACAACGGCGGCACCCCGGACGGCGGCCAGGAAACCCCGGGCGCGTCGGAGGGGACGACTGCCACGGAGGGCACGGCGACGACGGGCGGCGCGCCGACGGACGGGACCACCGCCACGGGCGGTACGACGACCACCGGGGGTACGACGGACACCGGCGGGACCACCACCACCGGCGGCACCACGGACACGGGCGGCACGGCGACGGACGGCGGAACCACCGACACCGGGGGCACGACCACCGACGGCGGAACCACCGACAGCGGCGGCACGACGGACTCGGGTGGCACCACGGGAGGGGCGACGCCGGGGACGACGGGCGTGCTGGGCATGTCGAGAAGGGACTGACGCCGCCACTGGCACCGACGGGAAAGGGGGCTGGTGACGATGGTCACCAGCCCCCTTTCCTGCCGCTGGCCTACAGGTACAGGCCGGTCGAGTCCTCGGACCCCTCGAAACGGTCCGCCGCCACGGCGTGCAGATCGCGCTCACGCATCAGCACGTAGGCGACCCCGCGCACCTCGACCTCGGCAAGATCCTCCGGGTCGTACAGCACCCGGTCACCCGGCCCCACCGTCCGTACGTTCTGCCCGACCGCGACGACCTCCGCCCAGGCCAGCCGGCGCCCGACGGCCGCGGTGGCGGGAATCAGGATGCCGCCACCGGAACGCCGCTCGCCCTCGCTCGTGTCCTGCCGCACGAGCACACGGTCGTGCAGCATCCGGATGGGCAGCTTGTCGTGATGGGTGCTCTGGTCATTGCTCTTGGCGCTCACACTCCGAACCTACCCGCCTCTTCAGCGCTTGCGCCGCCGGGTGCCGAGAGCGAGGAGCCCGACCAGCCCCACGGCGACAAGGGCAACGGGAACGATCCGCTCGATCCGGGGCGCCCCGTCCTCGTCCACGAACTGTCCCTTGACGTCGCCGACAACACGGTTGACGCCGACGTAGGCGCGCCCGAGCGTGTGATCGACGCTGGAGACGACCTTGGCCTTGGCATCGCCGACGATCGTCTTCGGGTGCACTCGCACCCCGATCTCGTCGAGCGTCTCGGCCAGCGTCTCGCGACGACGCCTGATGTCCGCCTCGATCTGCGCCGGGGTTCTGCTGCTGTCCGAGGTGTCCGCCACCGTACGCCCTCCGAAGTCCGCTGGATGCATTGCTCCGGACAGTCTGTCAGTTCCGCCTCGGACCGCACTGTCAGCACCCCCGGTTAGGCTCGACCCGCGCCCTTCAGGGACGCACGTGGACGCACAAGGACGTACGAGGAGACCAGACGGATGAGCGAGCGACTCCAGCCCGGTGACGTGGCCCCGGCCTTCACCCTGCCCGACGCCGACGGCAACGAGGTGTCGCTGGCCGACCACAAGGGCCGCAAGGTCATCGTCTACTTCTACCCGGCCGCCCTGACCCCCGGCTGCACCAAGCAGGCCTGCGACTTCACGGACAACCTCGACCTCCTGGCCGGCGCGGGCTACGACGTGATCGGCATCTCCCCCGACAAGCCGGAGAAGCTCGCGAAGTTCCGCGAGAAGGAGGACCTGAAGGTCACCCTGCTCGGCGACACGGAGAAGACGGTCCTGCAGGCGTACGGCGCCTTCGGCGAAAAGATGAACTACGGCAAGACGTACGTCGGCGTCATCCGCTCCACGGTGATCGTGGACGAGGAGGGCAAGGTGGAACGGGCCCTGTACAACGTACGGGCGACGGGCCACGTAGCGAAGATCATCAAGGACCTGGGCGTCTGAGGCCCCGTTCCCGCTGCTCGGGCGGCCCGTGCCGGTTCAGGTCCGGCACGGGCCGCTCTGCGTTTCGGGCGCGACTGTCCGACAAGCGGTTCGTCACTCCGTACGAGGCCACGAACGGGTGGCCGGGAACACCCGTGAATGACTGGGCCGCCCCATTGCCTTGCAGATCGACCACACCAACGGAGACCGGCGCGACAACCGCCGGGAGAATCTGCGACACCTCTGTCCCAACCGCCATGCACCGACCGAGACCTGGTGGCACAGAAAGGGGAGGGTGCCTCTCGCGGGGTGACGTGTTCGCCCCGTAAGCTGGGTGTTACCGGTCGAGCATAATGACCGTTTTGGGCGGCCGTGTCGTAATTTGGTAGCCGAGCTGGGTTTAGGTCCCAGTGGGTTAATCACCCGTGTGGGTTCGAGTCCCACCGGCCGCACACGCAAAGAGGGGGCCTCCCACCGGGCGGCCCCCTTTGCTTACCCCAGCTCAGCCCAGCAACTCCCGCACCACCGGCACCAACCCCCGAAACGCCTGCCCCCGATGGCTGATCGCGTTCTTCTCCGCGGCCGTCAGCTGTGCGCACGTTCGCGTGTCACCCTCCGGCTGGAGGATCGGGTCGTAGCCGAAGCCGCCCGTGCCCTCCGGGGCGTGCCGCAGTACGCCCCGCAGTTGCCCCTCGACCACCCGTTCCGTGCCGTCCGGAAGCGCCAGGGCCGCCGCGCACGCGAAGTGGGCGCCCCGGTGTTCGTCCGCGATGTCCGACAGCTGGGCCAGGAGCAGCTCCAGGTTGGCCCTGTCGTCTCCGTGCCGTCCCGCCCAGCGCGCCGAGAAGATGCCCGGGGCACCGTTGAGGACGTCCACGCACAGCCCCGAGTCGTCGGCCACCGCCGGGAGGCCCGTCGCCTGGGCGAGGGCGTGGGCCTTGAGCAGGGCGTTTTCCGCGAACGTGACGCCCGTTTCCCTGACGTCGGGGATGTCCGGGTAGGCATCCGCGCCGACCAGGTCCATGGGGAGGGCCGCGTCGGCGAGGATCCGCCTCAGTTCGGTGATCTTTCCGGCGTTGCGGGTGGCGAGGATCAGGCGTGTCATGGCGTCCAGTATCCCGGCCTCAGGCTCTTCAACTGTTGCGGCTTTCGCTCAAGCAGACTGAGTGATGACGCTCCACCACCCACGCCGTTCAGGACGTGCACACCTTCGTCAGTTCGCCCGCCGCGTCCGTGACACCGCTGATGTCCGGGGTCGCGTCGCCGTTGTCGATGGCCGTACGGACGTCGTCCACGGCCTGGTTGAGGCTGTCGACCGCCTTGTTGACGTCGGCGTTGTCCGTCTTGTCGCCGATGTCGGTGAGGTTCTTGTCGATCGACTCCAGGGCCTCGGACGCCTGGGTCGGGTCGTTCGCGGCGTTCTCCACGGCCTGCTGGAGATCGCCGACGCTGGTGGCGATGGCGTCGGCGGTCTGGACGCAGTCCAGGGCCTTGCTGACGGCGTCGCATCCGGTGGTGAGCCCGGCGGTCAGCGCGACGGCCGCCACGGTGGCGGCTATGGCCGTGGCGCGGCGCCCCTTTCCGAGTCCTCGTGCGTTTCGGATTCGGCGGCTGACGGGCATGGTTCGGGTTCCCTCCGTTGACCGGTCGGACGTACGGCGGTGTGGCGTACGCCCGTGTTCCTGCGGTTTCTTGCGAGTTCGTGCGAGTCCTGCGTATCCCTGGAGACGCGTTGGATCAGCTGTGCGGTTGCCCGCGACCGCCACCCTATTTGGTGCGCCCTTTACCCTTCCAGGGCGGTGTCCAGTGCCTTGCGCTGGAGTGCCGCCAGGTCGGTGCAGCCGGCGACCGCGAGGTCGAGGAGGGCGTTCAGCTCGTCGCGGGCGAACGGTTCGGCTTCCGCGGTGCCCTGCACCTCGACGAAGCGGCCGTCACCGGTGCAGACGACGTTCATGTCCGTCTCCGCGCGTACGTCCTCCTCGTAGCAGAGGTCGAGCAGCGGGATTCCGCCCACGATGCCCACGGACACCGCGCTCACCGTGCCCGTGAGGGGCTGGCGGCCGGCCCGGATCAGCTTCTTGCCCTGGGCCCAGGAGATGGCGTCGGCCAGGGCGACGTACGCGCCGGTGATGGCGGCGGTGCGGGTGCCGCCGTCGGCCTGGAGGACGTCGCAGTCGAGGACGATCGTGTTCTCGCCGAGCGCCTTGTAGTCGATGACCGCGCGCAGGGAGCGGCCGATGAGGCGGCTGATCTCGTGCGTACGGCCGCCGATCCTGCCGCGGACCGATTCGCGGTCGCCGCGGGTGTTGGTGGCGCGCGGGAGCATCGAGTATTCGGCGGTGACCCAGCCCTCGCCGCTGCCCTTGCGCCAGCGCGGGACGCCTTCGGTGACGGAGGCGGTGCAGAAGACCTTCGTGTCGCCGAAGGAGACGAGGACGGAGCCCTCGGCGTGCTTGCTCCACCCTCGTTCGATGGTGACGGGGCGGAGTTGTTCGGGGGTGCGGCCGTCGATACGTGACATGGCGACGAGCCTAGCCGTAACGGCGGAAGGGGCCCTTCCCGTGGCGGGAATGGGCCCCTCAGGGGTGAACGCCCGTGTTGGGTACGGGTGTTCAGAGCCACTGGTCCGGCGTTTACATCAGGTCCTCGATGTCCGCGGCGATCGGGTCGGCGTCCGTGCCGATGACGACCTGGATGGCGGTGCCCATCTTGACGACGCCGTGGGCGCCGGCGGCCTTCAGGGCGGCGTCGTCGACCAGCGAGGGGTCGCTGACCTCGCAGCGGAGGCGGGTGATGCAGCCCTCGACCTCTTCGATGTTGTCGATGCCACCGAGTCCGGCAACGATCTTCTCAGCCTTGCTGGCCATGTCGCTTCTCCCTGATCCGAACCGCTTTGTCGCAGTAACCCACAGTTGGCCGATCTTCGCGAGCGGTCATGGCGCGCCTCCCGAAGGATGGGTTTCACGACGGATTTCACGACAGTGTGACCGTTCGCCGACGACTGGTCTACACCAGTCGGCCGGAAGTATCCAAACCCAGCTGCCCAACCCCGGTGAGGACGCCCATGAGTGCCGACAGGCCGGCCGCCAGTTCGACAGCCCCCTCGCGCACCCACTGGAGCAGGCTGTTCCAGGGACTGCAGAAGATGGGACGCAGTCTTCAACTCCCCATCGCCGTGCTTCCCGCGGCCGGCATCCTCAACCGCCTCGGCCAGCCCGATGTGTTCGGGGACGACGGGCTCGGCTGGGACAGCGTGTCGAAGGTGATGGGCGGCGCGGGCGGCGCCCTGCTCGACGGGTCGCTCGGGCTGCCGCTGCTGTTCTGTGTGGGCGTGGCGATCGGTATGGCGAAGAAGGCCGACGGTTCGACGGCACTCGCGGCCGTCGCCGGGTTCCTCGTCTACTTCAACGTGCTGCGCCAGTTCCCGAAGGACTGCGCGGACGGGGCAGTGGAGGTCGCCACCGGATGCCAGGCGGCCGACGGGACCGTGGCGGCGTTCACGTACCAGAATCCGGGTGTTTTCGGCGGCATCGTGATGGGGCTGCTGACCGCGTTCTTCTGGGCGCGTTATCACCGTACGAAGCTGGTGGACTGGCTCGGGTTCTTCAACGGCCGGCGTCTCGTCCCGATCATCATGGCGTTCGTCGCGATCGCGTTCGCCGCGCTGTGTCTGTGGATCTGGCCGCCGATCGGTGACGCGCTGGAGAACTTCAGCGACTGGCTGGTCGGTCTGGGCGCGTGGGGCGCGGGTGTGTTCGGTATCGCCAACCGGGCGCTGCTGGTGATCGGGCTGCACCAGTTCCTGAACGTGCCCATCTGGTTCCAGTTCGGCAGTTACACGAAGCCGGACGGGACGGTCGTGCACGGTGACATCAACATGTTCCTGGCGGGCGATCCGAACGCGGGTCAGTTCACGTCGGGCTTCTTCCCGATCATGATGTTCGCGCTGCCGGCCGCCGCGCTGGCCATCACGCACTGCGCGAAGCCGCATCGCCGCAAGGAGGTGGGCGGCCTGATGCTGTCGGTGGCGCTGACGTCGTTCGTGACCGGCATCACCGAGCCGATCGAGTACTCGTTCCTCTTCATCGCACCGCTGCTGTACGTGGTGCACGCGCTGCTGACGGGTGTGTCGATGGCGGTGACGTGGGGGCTCGGGGTGCACGACGGGTTCAGTTTCTCGGCGGGGCTGATCGACTACGTCATCAACTGGAATCTGGCGACCAGACCGTGGGCGATCATCCCGATCGGGCTGTGCTTCGCCGTCGTCTACTACGTGATCTTCCGGTTCGCGATCCTGCGGTTCGATCTGAAGACGCCGGGCCGGGAGCCGGAGGAGGAGGTCGAGGACGTCACCAAGGTCTGAGGACCGAAGATCACCGATCTCCCGTGTATATCGCGGGTTCCTTATGCGGCCTTCACCGTGCTACAACATGGTCTACACCACTGAGTGGTGTAGACCATGTACCCGTTGGAGGAAGTATGAGCACCGCCACCGCAGCGGCGGTCCCCTCGAAAAAGAGGGGATCCGGCCTGTTCCAGGGCCTGCAGAAGGTCGGCCGCAGCCTGCAGCTCCCGATCGCCGTACTTCCGGCGGCGGGCATCCTGCTCCGGCTCGGCCAGCAGGACGTGCACGACAAGTTGAACCTGCCGGACAAGGTGACGGCGGTGTTCGCCACCGCCGGTGGCGCCATCTTCGACAACCTGCCGATGCTGTTCTGCATCGGTGTGGCGATCGGTTTCGCCAAGAAGGCGGACGGCTCGACCGCACTCGCCGCCCTCGTCGGTTTCCTGGTCTACAGCAACGTCCTCAAGGCGTTCCCGGTCAGTGAAGCCAAGGTCCAGGCGGGCGCCGACATAGCCGCGACCTACAACAACCCCGGTGTTCTCGGCGGCATCGTGATGGGTCTGCTGTCCGCCGTACTGTGGCAGCGCTACCACCGCAAGAAGCTCGTCGACTGGCTGGGCTTCTTCAACGGCCGTCGGCTCGTGCCGATCATCATGGCCTTCGTCGGCACCGCGATGGGCGTCTTCTTCGGCCTCGTCTGGGAGCCGATCGGTGAGGGCATCTCCAGCTTCGGCGAGTGGATCACGGGTCTCGGCGCCTTCGGCGCGGGTCTGTTCGGCCTGATCAACCGGGCGCTGATCCCGGTCGGCATGCACCAGTTCGTGAACACCGTCTCCTGGTTCCAGATCGGTGACTTCACCGATGCCACCGGCACTGTCGTCCACGGCGACCTCAACCGGTTCTTCGCCGGCGACCCGACCGCCGGTCAGTTCATGTCGGGCTTCTTCCCGATCATGATGTTCGGCCTCCCGGCCGCCGCCATCGCCATCGCGCACTGCGCCCGCCCCGAGCGCCGCAAGGCCGTGATGGGCATGATGATCTCGCTCGCGCTGACGTCCTTCGTGACCGGTGTGACGGAGCCGATCGAGTTTTCGTTCATGTTCATCGCCCCACTGCTGTACGTGATCCACGCGGTCCTGACCGCCGTGTCCATGGCGATCACCTGGGCCCTCGGCGTCCACGCGGGCTTCACCTTCTCCGCCGGCTTCATCGACTACGCCCTGAACTGGAACCTGGCCACCAAGCCCTGGCTGATCATCCCGATCGGACTCGTCTTCGGAGCGATCTACTACTTCCTCTTCCGCTTCGCCATCACCAAGTTCGACCTCCCCACCCCTGGCCGCGAACCCGTCGAGGAGGTCGAGGACCTCACCAAGGCGTGAGAACACGGCCGTAGAGCATGACGAGGGCCCCGGAACCGACTCGCCGACTCGGTTCCGGGGCCCTCGTGCACGTACGAAGCGTCAGATCTCGTACGACACCCTCGGCGTCGCCAGTTCCACCGGCCCCCTGAACACCTCGCGTGCGTCGGCGAGGTTGACCTGCGGGTCGGTCCACGGGGGAATGTGGGTCAGTACGAGCTTGCGCGCGCCCGCGCGTTTCGCCGTCTCGCCCGCCTCGCGGCCGTTGAGATGCAGGTCCGGGATGTTCTCCTTGCCGTGCGTGAACGCGGCCTCGCAGAGGAACAGGTCGGTGTTCCGGGCGAGTTGGTCCAGCGCGTAGCTGACGCCGGTGTCCCCGGAGTACGTCAGTGACTTCCCACCGTGCTCAATGCGGATGCCGTACGCCTCCACCGGGTGTCGCACCCGCTCGGTGTGGACGGTGAACGGGCCGATGTCGAAGGTGCTCGGCTTGACCGTGTGGAAGTCGAAGACCTCGCTCATGGAGGAGGCGGTCGGGGTGTCGGCGTAGGCGGTGGTGAGGCGGTGTTCGGTGCCCTCGGGGCCGTAGACCGGGATCGGGTCGCAGCGACCGCCCTCGTGGCGGTAGTACCGTGCGACGAAGTACGCGCACATGTCGATGCAGTGGTCGGCGTGCAGATGGCTGAGAAAGATCGCGTCGAGGTCGTAGAGACCGCAGTGGCGCTGCAACTCGCCAAGGGCACCGTTGCCCATGTCGAGGAGCAGCCGGAAGCCGTCGGCCTCTACGAGGTAGCTCGAACAGGCCGATTCCGCGGACGGGAACGACCCCGAGCAGCCGACGACGGTGAGCTTCATAAAGCAGAAACCTCCGCGGGCGGGGAGCGTCAAAACAAACGTGACGGGGTTCTTGCGGTGCGTCGAGCGTAAGGCGCAAAACCTCCCGTCGCTCCTCCGCCAAGGGCTGTTGTGGGCGAACTCACCTGTGCTGTCACCGGTTCGGCTGGACGGGAAGCGCCGGTAGTTCGGGCGGTGCGGGGAGTGCGCCGGTACCGTCTTCCGTATGGACACGTCATGGTGGCTCGCTCTGGCGGCCGTCGTGCTGCTCGCGCTGGTCGCGGCGCTGGTGGACGGCTGGGGGCGGGGGCATCGGCCCCGCGGGCGCGCGGGCCGGCCGCCGGGCCGTGCCGAGGGGCCGCGGGGACAGCGGGGGCGGTCGGTACGGCCCCGGCCCGCGGAGATCTGGTGGGCGAACGTGCCCTTCGAGGACGGCCCGGGGGGCAAGGACCGGCCGTGCCTGGTGCTCTCGGTGCGGGGGCGGCGCGCGACCGTCGCGAAGATCACCAGCAAGTACCACGACGAGCGGCCCGGGGTGATCCCGATGCCGCCGGGTGCGGTGGGCGACGCGCGGGGGCGGCCGAGCTTCCTGGAGACGGACGAGCTGCGTGACCTGCCCGTGGGGGAGTTCCGGCGGCGGGTGGGGGTGGTGGACCCGGCCCTGTGGGACCAGGTCCGACACCTCGCCAGGTAGGCCGTGTGAGTCACGTGGGTCACTTGGGTACGGGATCCGGGACGCCCGCACTGGTGCGTCCCGGAGTGCCGCAAGTCGGCAAGTCGGCCTATTACGGTCTTACGCCCAGAGCTGGCCCTGCAGCGTCTCGATGGCCTCCTCCGTCGTGGCCGCCGTGTAGACGCCTGTCGAGAGGTATTTCCAGCCACCGTCGGCGACCACGAAGGCGATGTCCGCGCTCTCGCCCGCCTTGACGGCCTTGTTGCCGATGCCGATCGCGGCGTGCAGCGCGGCGCCGGTGGAGACGCCCGCGAAGATGCCCTCCTGCTGGAGGAGCTCCCGGGTGCGGGTGACCGCGTCCGCCGAGCCGACGGAGAAGCGGGTGGTGAGGACGGAGGCGTCGTACAGCTCGGGTACGAAGCCCTCGTCAAGATTGCGCAGACCGTACACCAGGTCGTCGTAGCGCGGCTCGGCAGCGACGATCTTCACGTCGGGCTTGTGCTCGCGGAGGTAGCGGCCGACGCCCATCAGCGTCCCCGTCGTGCCGAGGCCCGCCACGAAGTGGGTGATGGAGGGGAGGTCGGTGAGGATCTCCGGGCCGGTTGTGGCGTAGTGGGCGCCCGCGTTGTCCGGGTTGCCGTACTGGTAGAGCATCACCCAGTCGGGGTGCTCGGCGGCGAGCTCCTTGGCGACCCGTACGGCCGTGTTGGAGCCGCCGGCGGCGGGGCTGGGGATGATCTCGGCGCCCCACATGGCGAGCAGGTCGCGGCGTTCCTGCGAGGTGTTCTCGGGCATCACGCAGACCATGCGGTAGCCCTTGAGCTTGGCGGCCATGGCGAGCGAGATGCCGGTGTTGCCGGAGGTGGGCTCCAGGATGGTGCAGCCGGGGGTGAGGCGGCCGTCCTTCTCGGCCTGCTCGACCATGTACAGGGCGGGGCGGTCCTTGACCGAGCCGGTGGGGTTGCGGTCCTCCAGCTTCGCCCAGATCCGTACGTCGGCGGACGGCGACAGACGCGGCAGGCGCACCAGGGGGGTGTTGCCTACCGCGGCCAGCGGCGAGTCGTAGCGCATGGGTGCCAGAGGCCTGTCAGGCCATGCCGCCGGCCACGGCCGGCAGGATCGTCACGGTGTCGCCGTCGGCGAGCTTGGTGTTGATGCCGTCGAGGAAGCGGACGTCCTCGTCGTTGAGGTAGACGTTGACGAAGCGGCGCAGCTTGCCCTCGTCCACGATGCGGGCCTGGACTCCCGCGTGCCGGGTCTCGAGGTCGGCGAAGAGCTCGGCGAGGGTCTCCCCCGCACCGGGGACGGCCTTCTCGCCGTCGGTGTAGGTGCGGAGGATGGTCGGGATGCGGACCTCGATGGCCATGGCTCGGGGCTCCTGTCGGGAGTGGTGGTCGATGGGCGCGCGGCGGCGCGAAAAGCGGGTTGGTGCAGGTCATGCATGTGAGGCTCCCCCGCGCTCGGCTGCGCTCACGCGGGAGGTACCCCCGGCTCACGGCCGTACGGCGGCAGGGGGCCGCGTCAACAGATGGCGCTGGCCAGCCTGCACAGGTCGACGTGCAGCCGCGCCACGAGCAGCAGGGCGCCCGGCGTCTTCTCGCTCACGTCGTAGGAAACCATGGGCTCATCGTATCGATTCCCGGTCAGGATTCCCGAGGCCTGTCCCGCATTCTGGACATATCCGGGCCGCCTGGTGAGATCAGCAGGTCGCGGCGGAGTTTCAGTACGTCGCCACGACGCTGACCTCTTCCTCCGTGACCTCGCCCTCGACGATCCGGAACGAGCGGAACTGGAACTCCCCGAGGCCGT
Organism: Streptomyces sp. ADMS; assembly: GCF_033441795.1. Taxonomy (NCBI): domain Bacteria; kingdom Bacillati; phylum Actinomycetota; class Actinomycetes; order Kitasatosporales; family Streptomycetaceae; genus Streptomyces; species Streptomyces sp. ADMS. The sequence goes on from NZ_JAVFVX010000011.1 coordinate 30,280, forward strand.
CCGTGTCGGCCGTGGACACGAGGACGTAGTGGGCGCCGGGCTCGTTGGCGTAGGAGATGTCGGTGCGGGAGGGGTGGGCCTCGGTCGCCGTGTGGGAGTGGTAGATGACCACCGGCTCCTCGTCGCGGTCGTCCATCTCGCGGTACAGCTTCAGCAGGTCCCCGGAGTCGAACTCGTAGAACGTGGGTGACATGGCCGCGTTCAGCATCGGGATGAAGCGCTCGGGGCGGTCGGAGCCCGCCGGGCCGGCTACGACGCCGCATGCCTCGTCGGGGTGGTCCTTGCGCGCGTGCGCGACGATCTGGTCGACGAGGGCCTGGGTGATGGTCAGCATGTTCGCCAGGATAAGCAACCCGGACAAACGCAGAGGCCGTCCCGTACCGAGGGGTGGTACGGGACGGCCCACATGGTGAGCTGCGAGGTCAGACGACCTTGACGGACTCCTGCTCGTCCTCGGGGTCCGCGCTGCCCACGGCGGCGCGCGCCTTCCGGGCCCGGACGAAGTCCAGGAAGGAGTCGAGCTCCTTCTTGACGAGGGGAGCCAGCAGGTAGAGGCCGACGATGTTGAACACCGACAGCAGGAAGAGTGCCGAGTCGCTCAGGCTGATCAGCGAGTCGAGAGAGAGCAGGGACCCCAGGACGACGAACGCACTCCAGATGGCCTTGAAGACGGTCTCGCTGGTCCTGCTCTTGCCGAAGAGGTACGTCCACGCCTTGAGGCCGTAGTAGCCCCAGGTCAGGATCGTGGAGAAGGCGAACAGCAGCACCGCGACGGTCAGCAGGTTCGGGAACCAGGGCAGCACGGTCTCGAAGGCGTCGGAGGTGATGGTGACACCGCCGACACCCTCGCCCGCGCGGGCCTCGGCCCAGCTGGCCGGATTGGCGATGACGATGGTCAGCGCGGTCATGGTGCAGATGACGACCGTGTCGATGAACGGCTCCAGCAGGGCGACCAGGCCCTCGCTCGCGGGGTGCTTGGTCTTGACCGCGGAGTGGGCGATCGGGGCGGAGCCCAGACCGGCCTCGTTGGAGAAGGCGGCACGCTGGAAGCCGACGATCAGGGCGCCGATCACACCGCCCGCGACGCCTTCGGCCTCGAAGGCGCCCTCGAAGATGGTCTGGATCGCGTCGGGCACCGCGGTGACGTTCGTCAGGATGACGACCAGACAGGCCACGATGTACAAGCCGGCCATCGCCGGGACCAGCCGGCTGGTGACCTTGGCGATGGAGCGGATGCCGCCGAGCAGCACGAGGCCGACCAGCGCGGCGATCACCAGGCCGAAGAGGACGGCACCGGCGGAGGAGGCCAGGAAGCCGTCCTCGCCACCGAAGGTCGAGGAGATCTGCGCGTAGCTCTGGTTGGTCTGGAACAGGTTGCCGCCGAACAGACCGAAGAAGAGGATCATGATGGAGGCGGCGACGGCGAGCACCTTGCCGAGCTTGGCGCCGCCGCTGCCGAAGCGCTCGGCGAGCCCCTTGGGCAGGTAGTACATCGGACCGCCGGAGACGGTGCCGTCCTCGTGCTCCTCGCGGTACTTCACACCGAGGGTGACCTCGACGAACTTGGTCGCCATACCGAGCAGACCGCAGAGGATCATCCAGAAGGTGGCTCCGGGGCCGCCGATGGAGACGGCGACGGCGACACCGGCGATGTTGCCGAGGCCGACGGTGCCGGAGACGGCGGCGGTCAGTGCCTGGAAGTGGTTGACCTCACCGGTCGCCCCCTCCTCGTCGTACTTACCGCGCACCACGTCGAAGGCGAGCTTGAACTTGCGCACCTGGATGAGGCCGAACCAGCCGGAGAAGACCAGGCCCGCGACCACCAGCCACGCGACGATGAGCGGAAGATCGGTGTCGCCGACGGGCACGGTGTAGAAGACGACCTCGCCGACTTCCTTGGCGACAGGTTCGAAGAAGTCGCTGACGGCATCGTCAACGGATTGCGTGAAGGAGTCGAATGACATGATCACCTCAGGGCGCGGGGACGTGCGGCATGGTGCGGCGATGCGGGAAGCGGTGTCGTGCATCCCGGCGACTGCCGGCTCTGTACACGGCGGAGGGGCAATGCCGTGATGGATTTCGGGAAGTCCTACCACGGCCTTTACCGATACCTGAGTGATGCAAATCACACAAAGACGCCCCCGGGGTACAAAACCCCAGAGGCGGTGATGCGATCGTTATCCGCATTTGAGTATCCGCTGAGCGAACGGGGCCCGTCACGGCAGCAATGTCTCGACCAACGTCTCCTGCAGCCCACCCAGCCACAGGTACGCCATCACCATCGGCTTGCGCGGGTCCTCGTCCGGCAGCCGGTAGAGGAGGTCGGTGTCCTCCTCGTCGACGATGTCCAGCCGGGAGCCGATCGCCAGGCGCAGGTCGTTGAGCGTGCCAAGCCACCGCTGGGACTCCTCGTGCGACAGCTTGAGCACCGCGCCCCCGTCACCGGCCGGCGTCAGCGCGTCCAGCGAGCGGATCACCGCGAGGGCGCTCTCCCGCTTGCCGGTCCGCAGGTCGTTCTCGGTGAACCGGCGGAACTCGGCGGCGTGCTCCCGCTCCTCCTCGGCCTGCCCGGGTGAGGTGGGTACGTCCTCGGGGTCGCCGTAGGCGTCCGGGAACAGGCGCCTGAGCACCGGGTCGGAGGGCGGCTCGGTCGGGCCCTCGGCGAACAGCTCGGCGAGCGGGTCGGCGGAGGCGTCCTCGGCCGGGCCGGGTCCGATCAGCTCCAGGAGCTGCACGGCCAGCGACCGGATGATGGAGATCTCGACGTCGTCGAGGGCGACGGCCGCGCCGCCGCCGGGGAGCGGTTCGAATTGTCCTGGCACTAGGGGGTGTCCTCTGGGTCAGGTCGGCAGTGGCGCCGAGTGCGTTGGTGGCCGACCCGAGCGGGGTCTGGTGCGTGGCAGCCGCAAGGCGGAGAAGGGAGTCGACGCGGAGCGACGGGGGTCCCCCGGTCGAGCGGAGTCGGGAGTGGGGGGAGAGTGACGACAACGCCGCCGGGGTTCCCCCTCTGGGGGAGTGCGTGCCGGACCCCGCGACGCCGAGCCGACCCGGAGGACACCCCCTGAGGTGAGTTCGCTACTTCCGGTCCTGCTGGAGAGTGGCCCACAGACCGTAGCCGTGCATCGCCTGCACGTCGCGTTCCATCTCCTCGCGACTGCCGCTGGAGACGACCGCCCGGCCCTTGTGGTGGACGTCCATCATGAGCTTGGTGGCCTTGTCCTTCGGGTAGCCGAAGTACGTCTGGAAGACGTACGTCACATAGCTCATGAGGTTGACCGGGTCGTTGTGGACGATGGTGACCCACGGGACGTCGGGCTCGGGTACGGCGAAGGTCTCCTCCGCCGACTCGGTGCGTTCGATCTCTACGGGAGCGGGTGACGTCACACTGCCCATGCTGCCACCAGAAGGGGGTCACGGGCCAAACGGGCTCCGCGGCGGGCTCACTCGCGACCAGTATTCGTCAAAGTGACGAAATGGGGGTAGCATCCCGTCACACGCAGCACTTCCCGGGGGACAGCCCCCGGACCCCCGGCCTGCACCGGGGAGACCCGAAAGTCACGGCTAGGAGGCTTCAGTGGACGTAGCGGACCTTGGGCTGCCGGTGGACGTTCCCTCGACGGCGCTCTTCACGGATCACTACGAGCTGACGATGCTCCAGGCCGCCCTGAAGGCGGGCACCGCCGACCGGCGGTCGGTCTTCGAGGTCTTCACCCGGCGGCTGCCGGAGGGCCGGCGCTACGGCGTCGTCGCGGGAACCGGGCGCGTGCTCGACGCGGTGGAGAACTTCCGGTTCGACGCGGACGTCCTCGGCTTCCTGCGCGAGCGCCGGATCGTCAACGAGGAGACCCTGGAGTGGCTTGCCTCGTACCGGTTCGCCGGGGACGTCTGGGGCTATCCCGAGGGCGAGGTCTACTTCCCGGGCTCACCGGTCCTCCGCGTCGAGGGCTCCTTCGCGGAGTGCGTGCTGCTGGAGACGGTGATCCTGTCCATCCTCAACCACGACTCCGCGATCGCGGCGGCGGCGTCCCGGATGGCCTCGGCCGCCGGTGACCGCCCGCTGATCGAGATGGGCGCCCGGCGCACCCACGAGCTGGCCGCGGTGGCCGCCTCCCGGGCCGCGTACGTCGGCGGTTTCGCGACCACCTCCGATCTGGCCGCAGGTTTCCGCTACGGCATCCCGACCGTCGGGACCAGCGCCCACGCGTTCACCCTGCTCCACGACCGCGAGCGGGACGCCTTCCAGGCCCAGGTGGACTCGCTGGGCCGCAACACGACGCTGCTGGTGGACACCTACGACGTCGCCGAGGCGGTCCAGGCGGCGGTGGAGGTCGCCGGGCCGGAGCTGGGCGCGGTGCGCATCGACTCCGGGGACCTGCTGCTGGTCGCGCACCGGGTGCGGCAGCAGCTGGACGCGCTGGGGGCCGAGCGGACGCGGATCATCGTGACCTCGGACCTCGACGAGTACGCCATCGCGTCGCTGGCGGCGGCGCCCGTGGACGCGTACGGCGTCGGCACCCAGCTGGTGACGGGTTCCGGCCACCCGACATGCTCGATGGTCTACAAGTTGGTGGCCCGCGCCGAGTCCGCGGACCCGAAGGCTCCGCTCCTCCCGGTGGCGAAGAAGTCGAGTGGCGGCAAGACGTCGGTCGGGGGCCGGAAGTGGGCGGCCCGGCGGCTCGACCGGGACGGGATCGCGGAGGCCGAGGTGATCGGTACGGGACCGGTGCCCGCCGAGCTGGCGGACCGGCAACTGCTGGTCGAGCTGCTGAAGGGCGGCCAGGTCGTCGCCCGCGAGGCGCTGGACGTCGTACGGGACCGGCACGCCGCCGCGCGCGCCAACCTGCCGCTGTCGGCGACCCAGCTGTCGCGCGGGGAGGCCGTCATTCCTACGGAGTACCTGCCCGTGCGCGCCTGACACCCCGGGGAACAGGGGCAACGGGCGTCCGAGCCCGCCGTTGCCCCGATTACCCCCTCCCGAAGCGGTGCCGAAGTCTCTAGGCTCGGAAGTTCACCTGTTCACACACCGGCAGTCGAAGGACACCGACCATGCGCCGCGCCTTGATCGTCGTAGACGTGCAGAACGACTTCTGCGAGGGAGGCAGTCTCGCGGTGGCCGGGGGTGCCGACGTGGCCGCCGCGATCACCGAGCTGATCGGGCAGGCCCCCGCCGGATACCGCCACGTCGTGGCGACCCGCGACCATCACATCGCCCCCGGCGGACACTTCGCCGACAACCCCGACTTCCGCCACTCCTGGCCCGCGCACTGCGTGGCCGGCACGGAAGGCGTCGGCTTCCACCCGAACTTCGCCCCGGCGGTCGCCTCCGGCGCGATCGACGCCGTCTTCGACAAGGGCGCGTACGCGGCGGCCTACAGCGGCTTCGAGGGCGCCGACGAGAACGGGGTCACGCTGGCCGACTGGCTGCGGGCCCGCGAGATCGACGAGGTGGACGTGGTCGGCATCGCGACCGACCACTGCGTCAGGGCCACCGCCCTGGACGCGGCCCGCGAGGGCTTCCGTACGCAGGTGCTGCTGGACCTGACCGCCGGAGTGGCCGAGGAGACGACGGAACGGGCACTGGAGGAGCTGCGGGCGGCGGGCGTGGAGCTGTCAGGCAAGCCGGTGGTGTAACCCGTGCGCCCGCAGCCTGGCGTCAGTCGCCCCGGACCAGCCACTTCCCGTCGCGCATCAGGTCCCGGCCGGTCATCTCGGGCACCGTTCCCCACGCCTGGATCACCTCCGGGGTGACCTGGAACCAGACGTACGAGGGGCCGCTCTCCCGGGGGTCCCAGCCGTCCTTCGCGGTGAACGCGTCGCCGACGCCGGCCGGCAGTTCCCCGCCGGTCAGCATGCGCGCGGTGCCGTGGACCAGGACCACGTCCCGGGTGTGGCCGAAGCAGAGCCGTACCCGGCCCGAGGTCCGCAGGTTGCGGCCGGTCGGGTTGGTGTCGCGGGTGGACAGCCACACCGTCTCGCCGTCCCACCAGAAGGTCAGCGGGACGAGGGTGGGCTCGCCGGTGGCATCGGCCGTGGCGACCCATACGTCGATGTCCTTCGCGAGCCGTTCCAGCGCCTCGCGCGTGCGCTGTTCGATGCTGCGGGGTCCGCCGGTGGGAGAGTCAGCTGCAGTCATGCGGCGAGGTTATGGCGTACGCCGCCCGGTCACATCGTGCGAGGGGACTACGTCGGAGGGCGGAGGCCCCCGGAAGGCGTCAGACCCGTGCCGTGGGCCTCCTCAGCAGCGACCTGATCGGATGCCAGAGCTCCGTGCGCTCCAGTGCCGGCGGGACGCTGTTGTCCGGGGCCGTACGCCATATCAGGCCGTCGGGATGGTGCAGGACCGCCGTGATCTCGTCCGGGGTGGGCGGGGCCGCGTTGCCCCGGAGGTAGACCGCGCGCAGGCCGAGGTTGCGCAGCCGGGTCAGGGCCCGGGCGCGGTTCTGGGCCAGCACCAGGACGCGTACTCCGTCCAGTCCCGCCGCCGTGGTCGGGGCGGTGGGCCTGGGCAGGTTCAGTGCCACCACCACGCTGCCACTGGGCAGCTTGCAGAAACCTCCTACGGCCATGCGGTCACATCCCCCGTGGGACTCGGTGTCAATAAGAAAGTCACAGGAGGCACCTAAACACGATCGGCCGCGACCCGCCAGGGGGTCACGGCCGATCACGCTCTGAGCTGCGAATACGTGGATTACTTCACTGCGGGGCCGACCTGGACCGAGATCGTGGAGCCGTTGCGGGCCTCCCTGACGATCTTGATCTTGGTGTTGGTGTCAGTGATGTTCACGCCCGCCAGCGGGTTCGCCGCGTCGTAGTACGTGGAGGTGTGGTCGTTGAAGGTCGACACGCCCTTCTGCGAGGCGACCTTCGTGAGCACGTCCGCCTTGTGGAGACGGAGCGCGTCCGTGCGGTACAGGCTGAACGGGGAGTCGTAGGACTGGATACGGCTGCGCATCAGCGTGCCGTCCGCCCACTTCAGCGGGGTCGGGTGCGCGTCCACCGGGAGGAGCAGGCCGGCACCCGGGTGCGAGGTAACGTTGTTGTCCTTCTGGGAGGTGTCCCACTTCCAGATCAACAGGCCGTTCTGGTACGGGAAGTGCTCCACCCAGGACGGACGGGTCGTCGAGAAGCCGAAGTTGTACGGGCCGACCTTGAGGGTCTTGTCGTACGACACGTACTGGCGGTTCTCGGCGATGTAGTACTGCGGGTAGTCGTCCGTGATGGCCGCGCCGATGCGCGAGAAGCCCTTCGTCGTCCAGGCCGCGTCCGCGCTCTCCGCGTTGTCGGCGAAGACCGTGGCGCCGTCGGCGGTGACGGTGATCTCGTCGGCCGTGAAGCCCATCTGGGAGACGCCGCCGTCGGACGTGTAGCGGAAGCGCAGGTCGAACTTCTGGCCCGCGTAGGCGTCCAGGGAGTACGCCAGCTTCTTGTACGCGTCCACCGTGCCGGTGAGGGCCGGCTTGCCGCTGCCGTCGCGCGTGATGGCCTCGCCGTCGACCGTACCGTCGAGGGGCGTGTAGGTGGCGCCGCCGTCGGTGGAGACCTCGGTGTAGAGGTAGTCGTAGTCGGCCTCGATGTCGTACCAGCCGTCCAGGGTCAGGGTGGCCGAGGACTTGCCGGTGAGGTCGACCGAACGGGTCAGCGTGTTGGAGAGGTTGTTGTCGCTGCCGCTCCACCACTGGGTCTCACCCTGCGCCGGGGCGACGATTTCGGTGGTGACCGTCTTCTCGGGCAGCTCGACGACGAGCGCCTGCGCGTTCCTGGTGTTGTACTCGGCGACGCCCAGCGTGTGCTGCGACTTCGTCGCGGCCTTCGCCGTGTCGTAGTCGAGCCAGCCCAGCTGGAGCTTGTCCCAGGCGGTCATGTCACCGGGCAGGTCACCGATGTTGTCGCCACCGGTGCCGAGCCAGGAACCGGACGACATCAGGGTCCAGAACCCGGTCGAGTTCTCACCGGTGTTGGTGGTGTCGTAGTGGTCCGGCAGACCGAGGTCATGGCCGAACTCGTGGGCGAAGACGCCGAGTCCGCCGTTCTCGGGCTGGATGGTGTAGTCGCCGACCCAGATGCCGGAGTCGCCGATCTGCGCGCCGCCGAGCTGGTTGCCGGCGGGGCCGGTCGAGCCGGCGTCGGTGCCGAACGCGTACCAGCGGTGGGCCCAGATGGCGTCCTCGCCCTGGGCGCCGCCGCCCGCGGACTCGTCCTCACCGGCGTGCACGATCTGGAAGTGGTCGATGTAGCCGTCGGACTCGTTGAAGTCGCCGTCGCCGTCGAAGTCGTAGCGGTCCCACTGGTCGTACTCGGCCAGCTGCGCCTTGATCTCCGCGTCGGTCGCGCCTGCTGCCTCCTGCGCCGCGACCCAGGCGGTGACACCGTCCCGGACCGCGTACCAGGCACCGTCGTTCGCCAGGTTGGATCCGTAACGGGCCTCGTTGTAGGGGACCTTGACCCAGTCCGAGACGGTCCCCTCGATCGAGTAGCGGCCCGAGGACTGCTTCTCGTAGTACTTCTTCATCGACTCGACACCTTTGCCGGTGCCGAAGTAGAGGTCCTGGAAATGCTCGGTGTCGTAGTCCGCCTGCCAGGCCGTGCTGTTGTCCTGGGTGCGGTCCGGCTCGGCTATCTCGTTGTGGAGCGGGCCGACCGTGCCGCCGTAGCGGCTGTCTATCTGGTCGCCGAACTCGACCAGGATCGTGAAGATCTTGTCGGTCTTCTCCCGGCCCAGTTCGACGTACTTGCCCTTGCCCTTGCCGCTCTGCAGCTGCACCACCTGCGAGCCGTTGCGGTTCTTGGCCGTGGCTTCGCCGGAGATGACCTGGTTGAGGGCTTCCTCGCGCTGGGCCTCCTGGGTCTTGCTGAGGGGGCCGTCGAGGTCGTGCTCGGCGTGCTGGTGCTCCGCCGGGTCGTGCCGGTCCGCGGCCGGCACGGCCGCGGCGCCCGCACCGGAGCCCGCGTCGGCCTCGGCGACCGCCAAGGTGGAAAGGGTGGCGGCGGCTGTGGCGAGTGCCACGCCGACGGCCGCCGTTCTGAACGTCCAGGGTCTGCTGGTCACTTGAGGTCCTCCCCCGCGTCCGTCCGCGCGGATGGGGGGTTCCTGGTTCGGAAGCTGTCCGCGGGCGGTATACGCGTGTAGTCAAGTGACGCAATTTGACTAGAGGTTCGGAGAAAAAGACAGATCTTGACTTGGACAGGTCAAGTACGTTACCGGCGCGCGGGCGCGTCCACTTGGTGGACGTCATGACTCCGTGCGCCCCCTGTGCTCCGGAGCCGTGTGTTAGGTCACGCTTACTGCACGTTCCAGTCGGGCATGGACGCGATTAGAGTCGGTCGGCGGATCGCCGGATGTCCGGTGGAAAGCCAGGCCGACACGCTCCCCTCACCCCCGAATCCAACGAGGACTCGATTGCCATGCCTCGTCAGACCGCGCCTCGTCCGACCGTCGCACAGCTCGCCTACGGTTCGTGCACCGTGATTCTCTCGACGCTCGCCATGCTGCTGCTGTCTCAGACGAGTTCGGGCCCGGGGGTCGCGCTGATCGCCCTCGCGGGGCTCGTCCTGGGGCTGCTCGTCGCCCTGACCGTGCCCCGGCCCAAGCCGTCCCGCGGAACCTCACAGGTCGTCGCCTCGTCGGTCGCCACGGCGCCGCGCGAACGCGTCCCGGTGCGGGCCTCCGTACAGCAGGACTGAACCACCCCCCTTGCTCCGCAACGGCGGTTGGGCGGGGCCTGCATCACGCAGGCCCCGCCCAACCGCCGTTGTCGTCCCGGGAGTCGGTCAACCCGTGCTGACCACCACCGTCTTGGCCGCCTTGTCGTGCAGCCCCTGCTTGTACGGCTTGTCGAAGAAGCTCCAGCCGCCGGCGATCGCCGTCCAGATGCAGGCGCAGCAGAACGCGAACGGGATCCACAGCACGAGCGACCTGATGAGCGTGGTCTGCACGGAGGGCGTGGCACCGTTGTCGAGGTTGGCCACCCGTAGCCCGAGCCACTTCTTGCCGAGCGTCTGCCCGGTCCGGGACATCATGATCGTGTCGTACGCGATGTAGAGCACGGCGGCGATGAACGCCTGGCCGAGCGAGCGGCCGTACTCGATCTCGTCGCTGTCGACCCCGTACTCGTTGACGTTGAAGCCCCAGGTGAGCAGCCAGACGACGATACCGACGAGGATCATGTCGATGAGCCGCGCGAGCACGCGCCGGCCGCCGTCGGCGAGCGGGGGCATGCCCGCGAGGGGGTCGGCGGCACCGCCGTACGGATCACCGCCGCCGCCTCCGTACGGCGGCGGGCCACCCCCTCCGTACGGCGAGCCGCCGGAGGGGCCTGAGCCGCCGTACGGATCGCCCGAGCCGTACGGCGGAGGCGGTGGCTTCCTGAACGGGTCGTCGTCCGGTGGCTGCTGACCGGAGCCGGGGGGCGGTTGGCTGCTCATGGCCCGAGTGGACCGCGAACCGTCCGGCTCCGCATCCGGCGAGGGGCCGTCCGGGGTACCGAATCAGGTGATCCGTGCGTCGTATCCGGGCGACCCGCGTCGAACGTACAGCCGTCGGTCAGCCGTACGTTCGACCGTGTGGCCTCAGCCCGCCACGAAGGTGTGCGCCGCCTTGTCGTGCCAGCACTGGCGCCACGGGCGGTCGAACAGGCACCACAGGACACCCACGACGCCGATGCCGAGCAGCCCCGGGACGCTGTAGACGAGCCAGCGGCGCAGGGCCCCGCCGAACGACGGCGGCTCGTGGCCCTCGATGTCCCGGACCTCCAGGCCGACCAGCTTCTTGCCGAGGGTGCGGCCCCACCTGGCCGTGGGCCAGGCCTCGGAGAGGATGCCGGCCAGCAGCAGCACGGCCAGCACGATGCCCAGGTACAGCCCGGTCGTGCCGTCCAGCAGCCAGACGGTCACGGTCTCGCCGGAGAGCTTGGCCGCGTCGATCTTCCCGGTGATGTGGTCGACGGCCATGGTGCCCAGCGGCACGGCGGCCGTGGCGGTGAGGGCGCCGAGGACGACGGTGTCCACGAGCCGTGCGGCCAGCCGCCTGCCGAGGCCCGCCGGACGGGCCGACGCCTGCCTTCGGGCGGCGGCCTGGAACACGTCCTCGACGGGTGGCTTCCAGGGCGCGACGCGCTGCTCTCCGCCGTCGTCGGGCCCGGCCAGGCGGTGCACCTGCTGGGCCCAGGAGGGCTGGCCACCGCCGACTCCGGGGGCCATGGGCGCACCGGCGGCGGGTGCGTTCTGCTGGGGGACGGCCGGGGTCGGGGGCAGCAGGGCGGGGTTCGCGCCCTGGGCCGCCGCCGCGCGGGCCGCCGCGGCCTTGCCGGCGCCGAAACCGGCGCCGCCGCCGGGTGCGGACGCGGGTGCCGTGACCGGGCCCTGCACGCCCTCCGGCGAGCCCGTGCTCCCCGGCTGCGCGCCGCCCGCCCCGCCTTCGCGCCCCGTGCGCGGGGAGAGCGCACGGAAGGTCATGGTGCCCTCGGAGGGGACGGGGCCGTGGGTGCCGGGAACGCCTCCCTCCGCGCCGACGGCGGCCGGTCCCGGGGTGGGCCGGCGGAACACGAACGTGCCCGACTCGGGCACGTCACCGGCGTCGGGCTCCGTCGGCGGGATCGTCGCCGTGCCGTCCGTCCGGGCCGACCGGCCGTCCGGCCGCACCGGGGGCTCGTTCGCCGTCCTGGGGTCGGCCGCCCTCGATTCGGCCGCCTGGGCCGGTGAGCCCCAGGAGACATGGCGGTCCCGGTCACCGCCGAAGCCGGACTGATGGGAGCGGTCGGCGCCCCAGGCGGACGCCGGTTCGGGCCGGCTGCCGTGCTGGGCCTGAGCCGGGGTCGCGCGGCGCGGCTCGGCGGCCCCCGACCGCGGGTCCTCGTCGAAGAAGTGCGGCCCGGTCTCCTCGACCCGCGCCGCGCCCGGCGCGCCGTCGGACGGCGCCGGGCGGCTGGTGCCCGGCACCCAGGCGGTGCCGTTCCAGAACCGGACATATCCAGGAATGGACGGGTCCGGGTAAAACCCTTCGCGGGGCCTGTCGTCACCGGGGGCCGGGGATGGGGCGCTCATGTCCGTCGTCCCGTATCTGCTCGGGGGTCATTTGGGGTGCCCCACATCTATCAGACCGGCGCCCGCCGCTGGGCCGGTGCGGTCATACAGCCCCCGTTCGGGCACGGTCCGGCTTGCCATCTGCTACACGACGCGGCCGTTCCGCCGGCGGACAGGGGCCATCCGTCGCGACCGCTCCGACACCGTCCGTAGAAAACTTCTCCGAAAACTTCTCAGAACCCGCGTAATGCTGACGCCTCCCCGCCCTCTCTCCTCGTACGGGCCCGATGCGGGCCCCGCACGACGCGTTCGACGAGAGAGGAAGTACCCGCCATGAGCCACGCGATGAACACCGTGGTGGAACGGGAACTGGAGCTGCAACTCATCCTGTCGCCGGAGCGGAGCATCCCGGTGCCCGCCCGCCTCACCTACCGCACCAACGATCCGTTCGCCGTCCACATCGCCTTCCACATCAGCTCCGAGAACCCCGTGCACTGGACGTTCGCCCGCGAACTCCTCGTCGAGGGGGTGTTCAGGCCGTGCGGTCACGGTGACGTCCGGGTGTGGCCGACGAAGGTCGCCGGGCGCAGCGTCGTCCTGATGGCACTGAGTTCACCCGCCGGAGACGCCCTGCTGGAGGCACCCTCCGCCCAGGTGTCGGCGTGGCTGGAGCGCACGCTGCGGGCGGTCCCCCCGGGCTCTGAGGCCGCGCAGCTCGGCATCGACGACGGCCTCGCCGAGCTGCTCGCGCCCACGACGGGCTGTCACGACGAACTGTGGCTGCGCGACCCGTGGCCGTCGGACGAGTCGCAGGACGGGGAGGGATACGTATGACCGGTACGGCACCTGTGACGCGTACCGCGCGTCGCTCAGAACAGCTTGCCCGGGTTCAGGATGCCCAGCGGGTCGAAGGCCGCCTTGACCGCCCGCTGCATCTCCACGCCCACCGGGCCCAGCTCGCGCGCCAGCCACTCCTTCTTGAGGATGCCGACGCCGTGCTCCCCGGTGATCGTGCCGCCGAGTTCCAGGCCGAGGGCCATGATCTCGTCGAAGGACTCGCGGGCCCGCCGGGACTCGTCGGCGTCCTGGGCGTCGAAGCAGACCGTGGGGTGGGTGTTGCCGTCGCCGGCGTGGGCGCAGACCCCGATGGTCAGCCGGTACTTCTCGGCGATGGCCTCGACCCCCTCCAGCAGCTCACCGAGCCGCGACCGGGGTACGCACACGTCGTCGATCATCGTCGTGCCCTTGACCGCTTCAAGCGCGACGAGGCACAACCGCCTTGCCTGGAGAAGGAGTTCGGACTCGGCGGCATCGTCGGCGGGGACCACCTGGGTCGCTCCGGCCGCCTCGCAGAGGGCGCCTACGGCGGCCAGGTCGGCGGCGGGGTCGTGGGTGTCGAAGGCGCAGAGCAGCAGGGCCTCGGTGGTCTCCGGCAGTCCCATGTTCGCCAGGTCGTTCACGGCCTTGACGGTCGTACGGTCCATCAGTTCGAGGAGGGACGGCACGTGACCGTCCTCCATGATCCGGCACACGGCGTCGCACGCGGCGGCGGCCGAGGCGAACTCGGCGGCCAGCACCAGCTGCCGGGGCGGCTGCGGCTTCAGCGCGAGCACCGCCCGTACGACGATGCCGAGCGAGCCCTCCGAGCCCACGAACAGTCGGGTGAGGTCGTATCCGGCGACACCTTTCGCGGTCCGCCGCCCGGTGGACATGAGCCGTCCGTCGGCGAGGACGACGTCCAGCCCCAGGACGTACTCGGCCGTGACGCCGTACTTCACGCAGCACAGCCCGCCCGACGCGGTGCCGATGTTGCCGCCGATCGTGCACATCTCCCAGCTGGAGGGGTCCGGCGGGTAGCACAGGCCGTGTTCGTTGACCGCGCGGGAGAGTGTGGCGTTGATGACGCCGGGCTCGACGACGGCGATGCGGTCGACCGGGTTGATCTCCAGGATCCGGTCCATCCTCACCAGCGACAGCACGATGCAGCCCTCGGAGGCGTTGGCCGCGCCCGACAGTCCGGTGCGGGCGCCCTGCGGGACGACCGGGACGCGCAGTTCCGTGGCGACGCGCATGACGTGCTGGACCTGTCCGACCGTACGCGGCAGGACGACGACGGCCGGGGTTCCGGCCTCGCAGAAGCTCGCCATGTCGTTCGCGTAGGCGGCCGTGACGTCCGGATCGGTGAGCACCGCCTCGGCCGGCAGCTCCGTGAGCAGCCGGTCCGTGAGGTTGCCCTGCGCTCCGTCGGGTGCGGCTTGGATACGGCTCATGATCACAGCGTCGCACCCGGGGCCATCGGTGTGAACCCCGTCCGCGAAGAGCTTTCGGTACGGGAATCCGGTCGTCGTACTGACGCACAGTGAGCGCCATGGAGATGGAGAGAGTCCCTGTTCGTGTCCTCCCGCGCCCGTTGACCGCCGCACTCGCGGGGTGTGCGGTACTCGGCGGCGCGCTGATGCTGTTTCCCCCGGACCACCCTGCCCCGGCACCGTCGCCGGGTCCGGGGGCCCGGGCGGAACTGGCGGTGACCGCCGGGGCGCCCGCCGCACTGCCCGACCTGGCGGTGTTCATCGGCGACCGTGAGGCGTTCGTACGCACCCATCCGCGTGACGGGCAGGCGTGGGCGCAGCTCGGCTCGGCCTATGTGGAGCGCGGGCGGCGGACGGCGGACGCGGCGGACTTTCCGAAGGCGGAACGGGCGCTGCGTACGTCGGTGAAGGTGCGGCCGGCGCACAACGCGGAGGGGCTCGGCGGGCTGGCCGCGCTGGCGAACGCGCGCCGTGACTTCCCGGCCGCCCGGAAGTGGGGGGAGGCGGCGCTGCGCCAGGCGCCGAATCGCTGGACGTCGTACCCGCCGCTGCTCGACGCGTACACGGGCCTCGGTGACTACAAGGCGGTGCGGCGGACACTGGAGCGGCTGCAGGGGCTGCGTTCCGGTGCGGCGGTGCCGGCGGTGATGGCGCGGGCGGCGGGCGTGTACCGGGACCAGGGGCGGCGTGAGGACGCGCAGGCGGCGCTCACGGACGCTGCGGCACGGGCCACGACTCCGGCTGAGGAAGCCGAATGGCTGCACCAGGCGGGTGAGTTGGCCTGGGAGCGCGGCGAACCGGCCGACGCGCTCAGGCACTTCGGGGCGGCCCTGCGTCTCGACCCGGGACTGGGGGCCGCGCGGGCGGGCGAGGGACGGGCGTTGGCGGCGCTGGGGCGGACGCGGGAGGCGGTGGACGCGTACCGGGCGGCCCTCGCCGGACAGCCGTCCCCTCAGTACGCCCTGGAGCTGGGTGAGTTGTACGAGTCCCTGGGGCGGTCCGCGGACGCGCGTGCGCAGTACGCCGTGCTGCGGGCCCGGGTCGCGAAGGAGCGGGCCGGTGGCGTGGACGGCGAGTTGCTGCTCGGGCGGTTCGAGGCGGACCACGGGGACGCGGGGTCAGCCGTACGGCGGCTGCGGGCCGAGTGGGCGCGGCAGCCGGGGCTCGATGTCGCGGACGCGCTGGGCTGGGCGTTGCACCGGGCGGGCAGGGGGGAGGAGGGGCTCGGCTGGGCGAAGCGGGCGACCGACAAGGAGCACGGCGGCGAGGTGCGCAGCGCGCCGTACGTGTACCACCGGGGCATGATCGAAAGGGAGTTGGGGCTGACGGGGCCCGCGCGCCGGCATCTGGAGGAGGCGCTGCGGATCAACCCGTACTTCTCGCCGGTGGGGGCGCCGGCGGCGAAGGAGGCGGTGCGGGAACTGGGGACGTTGTAGGCCTCGGCGCCCCCGCCCGTACGCCTGTCAGCTGGTGATCACAGGTTGCCGCGCCTGTCCTGCTCCCGTTCGATCGCCTCGAAGAGGGCCTTGAAGTTGCCCTTGCCGAACCCCATCGAGCCATGCCGTTCGATGATCTCGAAGAAGACGGTCGGACGGTCCTGGACCGGCTTGGTGAAGATCTGGAGCAGGTAGCCGTCCTCGTCACGGTCGGCGAGGATCTTCAGCTCACGGAGGGTCTCGACGGGGACGCGGGTGTCGCCGACCCACTCCCCCAGGGTGTCGTAGTACGAGTCGGGCGTGTCGAGGAACTGGACCCCGGCCGCCCGCATGGTCCGTACGGTCTCGACGATGTCGCTGGAGTTGAGGGCGATGTGCTGGACGCCCGCGCTGCCGTAGAACTCCAGGTACTCGTCGATCTGGGACTTCTTCCTGGCGAGGGCGGGCTCGTTGATCGGGAACTTGACCTTGAGGGTGCCGTCGGCGACGACCTTCGACATCAGCGCGCTGTACTCGGTGGCGATGTCGTCGCCCACGAACTCCTTCATGTTCGTGAAGCCCATGACCTTGTTGTAGAAGCCGACCCACTCGTTCATGTGGCCGAGTTCGACGTTGCCCACGCAGTGGTCGATCGCCTGGAAGGTGCGCCGGGCGGGCGGTTCGACGAGCGGGGCCGCGGCGGCGAACCCCGGGAGGTACGGGCCGTCGTATCCCGTGCGCTCGACGAGGGTGTGGCGGGTCTGGCCGTACGTGGCGATCACGGCGAGGACGACCGTGCCGTGCTCGTCCTTCAGCTCGTACGGCTCGGCCAGTGGGCGGGCCCCGTGCTCGACGGCGTACGTGTACGCGGCGCGGGCGTCCGGGACCTCGATGGCGAGGTCGATCACGCCGTCGCCGTGTTCGGCGACATGGCCGGCGAGGAAGTGGCCCCAGGTGGTGGCGGGCCTGACGACCGAGGTGAACACGAACCGGGCGGAGCCGTTCTCCAGTACGTACGACGCCGTCTCGCGGCTGCCCGTCTCCGGTCCGGAGTAGGCGACGAGCCGCATGCCGAAGGCCGTGGAGTAGTAGTGCGCGGCCTGTTTGGCGTTGCCCACGGCGAAGACGACCGCGTCCATTCCCTTGACCGGGAAGGGGTCTGCCTGCCGGACGGTGTCGGGAGTGTGGTGTGTGGTCTGCGTCATAGCCGCAGCCTGGTCCTGCCACGGCAAGATGCGCAACAGTTTGCGCTGAGGCTGGACATTCTGCTCAGCTGAGTGCCCGTACGTGCGGGCTTTCCGTACAGGATGACCACCTGGTCGAAAGGCTTCGGAGGCTGCTGTGGCGATCGACGAGCTGGACGGGCGGATCATCGTGCTGCTCGCGCGGGAGCCGCGGATCGGCGTACTGGAGATGTCCCGGCGGCTCGGGGTGGCGCGGGGGACGGCGCAGGCGCGTCTCGACCGGCTTCAGTCGAATGGCGTCATCCGGGGGTTCGGGCCGCAGGTGGACCCGGCGGCCCTCGGCTACCCGGTCACCGCATTCGCGACGCTCCAGATCCGGCAGGGTCAAGGGCCGGACGTACGGGCCCACTTGGCGTCCGTACCGGAGGTGCTGGAGCTGCTCACGACCACCGGCAGCGGGGACATGCTGTGCCGGCTCGTGGCCCGCTCGAACGCCGATCTCCAGCGGGTGATCGACCGGGTCGTCGGTTTTGATGGCATCGTCCGGGCCGCCACGGCGATCGTCATGGAGAACCCCGTTCCGCTGCGGATCATCCCGCTCGTGGAACAGGCGGCCTCGGAACACGGCGACTGAACCGAGAACGGCTGGAGGGCGATGGCGGTGAGCTTCTGGGAGTACCTCGGAAACCGCCATCAGCAGCTGCTCACGGACGCGTTCCAGCACGCCAGTGCCGTCTTCCAGTGCATGGTCGTGGCGACGGTCCTCGGCGTGGCGCTCGGTGTCGTCACCTACCGGAGCGAGTGGGCCGGCAACCTGGCGACCACGGCCACGTCGACGATCCTGACGATCCCCTCGCTCGCGATGATCGGCCTGCTGATCCCGGTCCTGGGCCTGGGAGTGGCCCCGACGGTCGTCGCCCTCACCCTCTACGGCCTCCTCCCGATCGTGCGCAACGCGATCGTGGGCCTGCGAGGGGTCGACCCCTCGCTGGTGGACGCGGCGAAGGGCATCGGGATGTCCCGGGCGGCGCGGCTGGCCCGGGTGGAGCTGCCGCTGGCCTGGCCGCCGATCCTGACCGGAATCCGGGTCTCGACGCAGATGCTGATGGGCATCGCGGCCATCGCCGCCTATGCCTCCGGACCGGGTCTCGGCAACGAGATCTTCCGTGGCATCGCCTCGCTGGGCAGCAGGAACGCCCTGAACCAGGTTCTCGCGGGCACGCTGGGGATCATCGTGCTCGCGCTGCTGTTCGACGCGGTGTACGCGCTCGTCGGGCGGCTGACGATTCCGAGGGGGATACGTGTCTGAGACCACCTTGACCACCGGGACTACCGGGACCACCGGGACCACCGGGACGGGTACCCACGGTGCCACGATCGAGCTGGAGAACCTCTCCAAGAGGTACCCCGGAAGCCCTGGGCCGTCCGTCGACAACGTCTCGATGGAGATCAGGGCGGGCGAGACCGTCGTCTTCGTGGGCCCGTCGGGCTGCGGGAAGTCGACGACGCTGAAGATGATCAACCGGCTGATCGAGCCGACGGGCGGCCGTATCCGCATCGGCGGCGAGGACGTCACCGACATGGACCCGGTGAAGTTGCGTCGCAGGATCGGGTACGCGATCCAGTCGTCCGGTCTCTTCCCGCACATGACGGTCGCCCAGAACATCGCGCTCGTACCGAGGATGACGGGCTGGCCGGCGGGCCGGATCAAGGCGCGGGTGGAGGAGATGCTCGACCTGGTCGGCCTCGACCCCGGCGAGTTCCACGACCGCCATCCGCGACAGCTGTCCGGCGGCCAGCAGCAACGGGTGGGCGTGGCAAGGGCGTTGGCGGCCGATCCGCCGGTCCTGCTGATGGACGAACCGTTCGGCGCGGTGGACCCGATCACCCGGGACCACCTTCAGGACGAGCTGATCCGGCTCCAGCACGAGCTGCACAAGACGATCGTCTTCGTCACCCATGACTTCGACGAGGCGATCAAGCTGGGCGACCGGATCGCGGTCCTGCGCGAGCGCTCCCACATCGCCCAGTTCGACACCCCCGAGGCGATTCTGACCAACCCCGCCGACGACTTCGTGTCCGGGTTCGTGGGCGCGGGGGCGGCACTGAAGCGGCTGAACCTGACCCGCGTACGGGATGTGGAGATCACCGACTGTCCGACGGTGATCGTCGACGACCCCCTCCAGGAGATCTCCAACAAGCTCCGGTCCTGGGGATCCCTCCCAGGCCGTTCAGGCACCGGGGCAGGTGCGAACGAGATCCTGCTGCTCGACAAGCGGCGCCGGCCGTACAAGTGGCTGCGGCGGGGCGACCTGATGCGGGCCAGGGGTTCGCTGGCGCGGGCCGGGACGCCGGTGTCCGCCACGGTGACCCGGGACGCGACCCTGCGGGACGCGCTGGAGGCGGTGCTGACGGACAGCGCGGGGCGGGTCGCGGTGACCGGGCGGCGGGGTGAGTACGAGGGCGTCGTCGACATGGAGACCCTGATGAACTCCGTGCACGAACTCCTGGAGGCCGACCGGCTGAAGGCGGTTGAGGCGCAGCACGGGCTGGAGGCGGCGCGGACGGACCGGACACATGCCGAGCAGGAGGGGGACGAAGAGGGAGAGGGGGTGCGGGCGTGACCAGTACGACGGTGGACACGGACACGGACGAGGAAGATACGGACGCGGATACGGAGGCCGGGACCGAGACCGGCAGGACTCCGACGCCTGCTGCCAAGCCCCGTACCGCCAGGCTGGGTTGGCAGCAGCTGACCCTCCTGCCCGGGCTCCTTCTCGCCGTGCTGCTCGCCACCTGGCTGTGGTTCCGGCAGGCCGAACTGGACGCGATCTCCGAGAACGCGCTGTCGAACGGACAGGTACCGAAGGCCCTTCGGCAGCACGTTGAACTGACGGCGATCTCGACGTTCTTCGTGCTCGTCATCGCGATCCCGCTGGGCATTCTGCTCACGCGCAGGGCGTTCCGGCGGGCGACGCCGGTGGTGATGGCCGTCGCCAACGCGGGTCAGGCGACCCCGGCGATCGGTCTGCTGGCGCTGCTGGTGATCTGGCTGGGCATCGGCCGGAAGGCGGCGCTCATCGGCATCGTGGCGTACGCGGTCCTGCCTGTCCTGTCGAACACCGTCGCCGGCCTGAAGGCCAACGACCCGACGCTCCTGGAGGCCGCGCGGGGCATCGGCATGTCGTCGCCCGGGTTGCTGGCCCGGGTCGAACTCCCGCTGGCGGTACCGCTGATCCTCGCCGGCGTGCGCACGGCGCTCGTGCTGAACGTGGGCACGGCGACGCTGGCCACGTTCGGCGGGGGCGGCGGACTGGGCGTACTGATCACGACCGGGATCACCAACCAGCGGATGCCGGTGCTGGTGCTGGGCTCGATCCTGACCGTCGTACTGGCGCTGCTGGTCGACTGGCTGGCCTCACTGGCCGAACTGCTGTTGCGGCCACGGGGGCTGGAGGCGGGGGAATGAGACGACGGCGCTCTGTTCTCGCCGGGGCCGGGTGCCTGCTGCTCGTGGCGCTGGCGCCCGCCTGCGGTCTGACCAGCGGTTCCCCGATGGTCGACGACGTCGAGCCGGGCTCGATCGGCAGGGGCAAGCCCCTGAAGGGCGCCGAACTGACGGTGACGTCGAAGTCGTTCACCGAGAACCTGATCCTCGGCGCGATGATGGGCATCGCCTTCGAGGCGGCCGGCGCGGAGGTCCTCGACCGTACGGGCATCCAGGGTTCGTTCGGCGCGCGCGAGGCGGTGAAGAAGGGCGACGCGGACGGCATGTACGAGTACACCGGCACCGCGTGGATCACGTACCAGGGCAACTCCGAACCGATCGCCGACCCGCGCGCACAGTGGCGGGCGGTACGGGACGCGGACCTGAGAAACGGACTGACGTGGCTGTCCTCGTCGGCCCTGAACAACACCTACGCCCTGGCGACGAACCAGGCGAACTTCAGGAAGTACGGCACGAAGACGCTGTCCGCGGTGGCCGAGCTGGCGGTGGCCCGGCCGAAGGCGGTGACGCTGTGCGTGGAGGGCGAGTTCGCCAACCGCGCGGACGGCCTGCCGGGCATGCAGAAGGCGTACGGCATGGGTCTGCCCGCCGGGAACATCACGCAGATGGACACCGGGATCATCTACACGCAGGCGGCGAAGGGGAGTTGCACATACGGGGAGGTCTTCACGACGGACGGCCGGATCAAGTCGATGAACCTCGCGGTGATGGCGGACGACCGGAAGTTCTTCCCCAACTACAACGCGGCCCCGGAGATCAACTCGAAGACCCTGAAGAAGTGGCCGGCGATCGCGGAGGTCCTCGACCCGGTGACGGCGAAGCTGACGAACGCGGTGGCGCGGGAGCTGAACGCAAAGGTGGACGTGGAGGGGGAGGATCCGCATCAGGTGGCGCTGAACTGGATGCGGGCGGAGGGGTTCGTGAAGTAGCCGAGCCGCCACACTCGGAGATTCGACTTGCAAAGATAGCGTTGCAAAGAACTCCTTGCAACGATTTCTTTGCAACGCTACCTTTGTACGCATGCCGGAGCAGCCCGAAGAACTGACGCCCCATGTACTCGACGCCCGCTCACTTCGCGGTCTCGCCCACCCCCTGCGGATGCAGCTCCTGACCGCGTTGCGGCGCAGCGGGCCCGCCACCGCCTCCCAACTGGCCGCGAAACTCGGCGAGTCGAGCGGCGCGACCAGCTATCACCTGCGGCAGCTCGCCGTGCACGGCTTCGTCGAGGACGCGCCTGGGCACGGCAAAGGGCGGGAGCGCTGGTGGAAGGCCGCCCACGAAGGCGTGCAGTTCGACGACGCACTGCTCAGGGACCCCGACCCGGTTGTCCGCGGCGCCGCCGACCTGTTCCTCCACGAGGTCGCGAACAGCCACACCCGGGAGATCTCGACCTGGCTCGGCAATCCGCACGACTGGGCCGACGCGTGGAAGCGCTCCTCGGACCTCAGTGACATGACGCTACGGCTGACACCCGAGCAGGCCCTCGAACTGATCCACCGGATGCACGAACTCGTCGACAGCTACCGCGCCCAGGCCCCGGCCGAGGGCACCCCGGAAGCCGAGACGGTACGCGTCCACACCCACGTCTTCCCGACCCACACGACCTGAGAGGCCGCCGCCGATGCACCCCGAGCCCTACCTCACCCCCCACCACCTCCGCGCCGCCGGCCTCCGCGCCGAGGCCGACGCACACCGACTCGCCCTCGCCGCCAGACGCCCCGCGAAGGACCTGCGCACCCGCGTCGGCTGGACCCTCGTGGAACTCGGCCTGCGCCTGGCCTCCGCGCCGCCGAAGCCCGCAGTCGCCTAGTGCCGCGGCAGGCAACAGCCCGGCACCGGTCGCCCAGCCCCGATGCCGGGTGACTCAGTCGTCCCGGACCAGATGGGGCGACGCTCCGCGTCGCCACCCTCAGATTCGCTCCGCCACCGGGCTGAAGCCGATGCACCGCGAATGGACCTGGGTGAGGTGAAGCCAGGTGGGGCGGGCCGGGAGGTCGGACTGTGTACCGAGCTAACAACCAGGCACCTTCCCCCGCCCCGTCTCCAACGCCGCCAACGCCTCGATCGCACCCTTGAGCGTCGTCACCGGAATCAACCGCAACCCCTTCGGAAGATCCGACTCCGCATCCGAGCACTCCGCCTTGGGCACCAGGAAGACGGTCGCGCCGTCCCGCCGCGCGGCCTGCGTCTTCAGCGCCACGCCCCCCACCGCACCGACCGTGCCACCGGCGTCGATCGTCCCCGTACCGGCGATGGTGCGACCGCCGGTCAGGTCACCGCCCTCGCCGTCACCGTCGAGCTTGGCGACGATGCCGAGGGAGAAGAGGAGCCCGGCGCTGGGGCCGCCGACGTCGGAGAGCTTCAGGCTGACCCTGATCCTGCCGGAGTCCTCGTCCAGGTACTTCAGGGCCGCCTCGGCCGCCGCGTCCTGCGACTCCTTCATCTCGGCCGCGTTGTGCTCCTCGATCTCCCTGGTGCTGTCGCCGCTCGGGTAGACGGAGTCGCGCGGCATCACGGCCTGGTCGGTACGGAACCAGCCGTCGAGTACGTCCGCGAGGCTCACGCGAGTGTCCGGGCCGGTCGCCTCGATCGTCGTCATCCGCAGCTCGCCGCTCGTCTCACGGGTCGTCGCGCCGGTGATGGTGATGACCGGGTCGCCGTCGTTCTCACCGAGAACGTTCACCGTCATACCGGGCTGCGCCAGGGCGAACGGCAGCGGCGCGAACACCGCCGTGGCCAGCAGGGCCACGACGGGCAGGGCACAGACGGCGACGGCCCGGGGGCGCGTGAGGCGAGAGAGCACGAGGTCAATCTAACGTGGGGGCCGCTTCCGGCCAGGGGCGGCCGCCCTCCCCCTCGTCCACGACAGGCCCGGCAGTCGCCTGCCGCTCAGCGCAGCGCCTCGGACACTTCCCGCGTGG
>NZ_JAVFVX010000011.1:53734-109928 GCF_033441795.1 Streptomyces sp. ADMS
TCCCGCGTGGGGGCCACTTCCGGCCAAGGGTCACCGCCCTCCCCCTCGTTCACAGTAGGCCCGGCAGTCGCCTGCCGCTCAGCGCAGCGCCTCGGACACTTCCCGGGCGGCGTCCATGACCCGCGGCCCCACCCGCTCGGGCACCGTGTCGGCGAGCATCACGACCCCGACGCTCCCCTCGACCCCCGTCACGCCGATCAGCGGAGCCGCGGCCCCGCTCGCGCCCGCCTCCAGTTCCCCGTGCGTGAGGGTGTATCCGGGATCGATGGGGGGCTGCTGCCGGGCGGAGAGAATGGCCTTGCCGGCCGCGCCGCGCTCCAGGGGGTGACGGAAACCGGCCCGGTAGGCCACGTGGTAGTCGGTCCAGGTCGGCTCGACGACGGCCACGGCGAGCGCCTCCGTCCCGTCGACCAGGGTCAGGTGGGCGGTGGCGCCTATGTCCTCGGCCAGCGACCTGAGCGCGGGCAGCGCGGCCTCCCGTACGAGGGGATGCACCTGGCGTCCGAGACGCAGCACCCCGAGCCCGACGCGTGCCCGGCCGCCCAGATCACGCCGTACGAGCGCGTGCTGTTCCAGGGTGGCCAGCAGGCGGTACACGACGGTCCGGTTCACGCCGAGCCGGGTCGACAGTTCGGTTACGGTCAGCCCGTGGTCGGTGTCGGCGAGCAGCTTGAGGACGCGCAGTCCCCGGTCGAGCGTCTGGGAGGTCTCCGCGGTCACGACGCCCACTCCTTCACGTGGTGAGGTCGGCAGCCCCTGGCGGCGGATGCGTCACCGGTCCCGTGGGCGACGCGCGTCAGAGGCGGCCGATCGGCGCGGCCCGGGCTCTCCCGGACACGGTCGCTTCACGACTGCGCTCCGCGGCGGCGCTGCCACGGGGCGTGTACGTTGCGGGGACATTAGCGAAGGCGGTTCGCTCAGCGGAAGGCTCCGTCCAGAATCCGGGCACTCCGCGGTACGGACTACTGCGCTTCCTCCCGATATGCCCAGCGTGTGCACGACCACCCACGCCCCCTCACCGGACGCGCCGGGCAGTGGTGAGGCCGTCACCGCATCCGGGTTGCCCACTCCTGCACCTTGGCGATGCGCTGTCGCAACTGTCCCGCGGTGGCCTCCGCGCTCGGGGGCCCGCCGCAGGCGCGCCGCAGCTCGGTATGGATCACCCCGTGCGGCTTGCCGGTCTGATGGACGTACGCGCCGACCATGGTGTTGAGCTGCTTCCTCAGCTCCAGCATCTCCTTGTGGGAGACCACGGGACGCCGCTCGGCGGGCAGTTCGAGAAGGTCGGCCTCGTCGTCGGGCTTCTTGCGGCTGTGCGCGATCTGCCGGGCCTGCCGCTTCTGCAGCAGCAACTGCACCTGATCGGGTTCGAGGAGGCCCGGAATCCCGAGGTAGTCCTGCTCCTCGGCACTCCCCGGGTGCGCCTGCATGCCGAACTCGGCACCGTCGTACAGCACCCGGTCGAAGACGGCCTCGGACTCCAGCGCCTCGAAGGAGAACTGCTCCTGCTCCCCGGTGTCCTCGTCCTCCTCCCGGTTCGCCTCGTCCATCTCCTTCTCGGACTCGGCGTACGGGTCCTCCTCGCCCTCCTTCTTGGGCTTGTCGAGGGCGTGGTCGCGCTCGACCTCCATCTCGTTGGCGAAGGTGAGGAGGTCGGGGACGGTCGGCAGGAACACGGAGGCGGTCTCGCCGCGCCGCCGGGAGCGCACGAAGCGTCCGACGGCCTGGGCGAAGAAGAGGGGGGTGGAAATGGTCGTGGCGTACACCCCGACCGCCAGCCGAGGCACGTCAACACCCTCGGACACCATGCGGACGGCGACCATCCAGCGGGATTCGTTGTGCGCGAACTCGTCGATGCGGTCGGAGGCGCCGGTGTCGTCGGAGAGGACGACGGTCGCCCTGGTGCCCGTGATGTCGCGGATCAGCTTGGCGTAGGCGCGGGCGGACTCCTGGTCGGAGGCGATGACGAGCGCGCCGGCGTCCGGGATGCCCTTCCGTACCTCGGTGAGCCGCTTGTCGGCGGCCCGCAGCACGCTGGGCATCCACTCGCCACGCGGATCGAGGGCGGTACGCCAGGCCTGCGAGATCGCGTCCTTCGTCATCGGCTCCCCGAGCCGAGCGGCGATCTCATCACCGGCCTTGGTGCGCCACCGCATCTGCCCGCTGTAGGACAGGAAGATGACGGGCCGCACGACATGGTCGGCGAGCGCGTTCCCGTACCCGTAGGTGTAGTCGGCGGAGGACCGCCGAATCCCGTCGTTCCCCTCCTCGTACGTGACGAAGGGGATGGGATTGGTGTCGGAGCGGAAGGGCGTACCGGTGAGCGCGAGCCGCCGGGTGGCGGGCTCGAAGGCCTCAAGACAGGCCTCGCCCCAGGACTTGGAGTCACCAGCGTGATGGATCTCGTCGAGGATGACGAGAGTCTTGCGCTGCTCGACGCGATTGCGATGCAGCATGGGCCGCACGCCAATCCCGGCATACGTGACGGCGACGCCGTGGTACTCCTTGCTGAGCGGCCCGGCGCTGTACTCGGGATCGAGCTTGATCCCTATCCGCGCCGCCGCATCGGCCCACTGCTTCTTCAGATGCTCGGTGGGCGCGACCACGGTCACCTGCTGCACGACATGGTGGTGCAGCAGCCAGGAGGCGAGCGTCAGCGCGAACGTCGTCTTGCCGGCGCCGGGAGTGGCGACGGCGAGAAAGTCACGCGGCTGCTCCTGCAGGTACTTCTCCATCGCCTTCTGCTGCCAGGCGCGCAGCTTGCTGGCGGTGCCCCAGGGGGCACGGCCGGGGAAGGCGGGCGAGAGGTGATGGTTCGGGGCGGCAGTCGTGGAGGCACTGGCGGCGGTGGTAGTCACGGTCTCCGGGGGTGCTGGGTCGGGCGGCTCTGACACGGCTGAAGCCACAGCGACGACTGAGGCTACGTATGACAACCGGGCCACCCTACCGGCGGCCCGGGGCTGTCAACGTGCGTACGACGCGGGGTGACCCGGGGATGGGACTCAGCTCACATCGACGGCTCGGCCAGGTCTCGCAGTACCTCGGAGATGGCCTTCACCTCGTCCACGCTGCCGGAGGCCACCGCGATCACCAGACGTTCGGCGACATCGATGTCCGGCCGCAGCTGGACGTCGTTCAGCGCCAGGAAGACGACGCAGGACGTCCACGCGGTGCGCTTGTTGCCGTCAACGAAGGGGTGGTTGACAGCGAGCGACTGCAGGAGGGCCGCCGCCTTGTCGAACAGGTCGGAGTACGCCTCCTGCCCGAACATCGAAGCCGAGGGGCGATGCACGGCCGACTCCAGCAGACCGGCGTCGCGGACGACAACTTGCTGATCATCGACAGCGAGTCCTGCGATGTCCAGAACGTCCTCGGCCGACAGATAGATGCGCGTCACTTGAGCCGCTCCAGCAGTTCGGCCCACTTGACGGTCTGCTCCTTGGCTGCCTTACGGACCAGCGCCTCGTGAGCGGTCCTGGAGAGGTAGTCGTCCACAGCCTTCAGCAATATGGCGTGCATACTCGTGCCCTCCTCCTCGGCACGCAGCTTCAGAGCTTCCGTCTGGTCGTCGCGAAGACGCAGGTTCATAGCCATACTAAAACGGTACCACTTGATGGGGTCAGGTTGGTACCACTCGGGAGGGGGCGGCCCGCACCCGCGTCGTCACCCAAGCCCCCACCAACGCCACCCCCGCCATCGGCAGGAACACGGCGGCGAAGGCGGCCGGATGAGAATCGCCGCCCGACGCGGCGGAGGCATGAGCCACCGTCCCCCCGCCCAGCGCGGCGAAGGCCGCACCCCCGCCGGCCAGCAACAGCACATTGGAGAGCCCGTCGGAGATCTGCAGGGCGGCGGAGTTGGTACCGGCCTCCTCGGGGGCAGAGAGGTGAAGCAGCAGCACACTGGTACTGGCGATGACCAGCCCCATCCCGAAGCACCCGAACGCCCACACGACGGCAAGAGTCCACACCGGCACGGAGTCGATCAGCACGGCGGGCGCCCCGGCGATCGAGGCGGCGACCACCACCATCCCGAACGTCATCAGCCGCTCCCGGTACGGCTCCATCCGAGCCCGCGCCTGCACGAACGACCCCAGCGCCCACGTAACGCCCCCCGCCGCGAGCGAGAACCCGGCCATCGTCGGTGACAGCCCCCGCTGCGTGACGAGCATCAGCGGGATGAATGACTCGGCGGCGATGAACGACCCCGCGGCGACCCCGCGCAACAGGACGACGGACGGCAGTCCGCGCTCGGCCCGATACGTCCCCCGGGGAAGCAGCCCGAACGCGGCGGGCACGAGCAGCGAGATGCCGAGGAGCCCGGGAAGGAGCGAGAACCACCTCAGATCCTGGGCCGCGTACTGAAGCAGCCCTGCCCCGAGGGAAATCCCCAGGGCAAGCCGAATACGACGTCTCCCCTCCTCCGCACCCCGCTCCCCCTCCTTCACGGCCCCGGAGGCCAGCCGCCGTATCTGAGGCAGCGCGAGGGCGAGCGGAAAGACGACGAGCGCCGGAATCCCGACGAACACCCACCGCCAGCCGAGCTGCTCGGTGACGGCACCCGCGGCAAGGGGCCCGACCACGGAGGGCACCACCCAACTGGCGGCGAACGCGGCCATGATGGAGGCCCGCAACCGCTCCGGATAGGCCCGCCCGACCACGACGTACAGGGAGACGATCACCAGCCCGCCCCCCAGCCCCTGCACGGCCCGCCCGGCGATGAACAGCCACATGACCCCGGCGGTCCCGGACAACAGCAACCCGGCGGCAAAGGCGGCGATGCCCGTGGTCAGCGCCCCCAGCGGCCCCCTGCGGTCCGACCACTGCCCGGCAAGCACCATCCCGAAGAGACTGGTCGTGAAGTACCCGGAGAACGCGAACGCGTACAACGACACCCCGTCCAGCTCCCGCGCCGCAACGGGCATGGCCGTTCCCACGGCAGTCGCCTCAAAGGCGATCAGCAGCACGACGGACACGATCCCGACACTGAGCGCCCGATAGGAACGCCCCAGCACCCCCTCACCGGGTACGCCAGCGAAAGAGGTGTCCGCGTCGGCGGCGACGCCCGTGTCGCCCGGTTCCAGGGTGGTCATGAGGGCCAGCGTAAGAGTCGTCACCGATCTTGACCCCTGTCCGAGGTAGGGGCAGACCCGGGACCTTGGTCGTACGCCCACCGGCACAGGACCCCCGATTCGTGAACGGCGTGTGGCAGTCCCATTGCAGCGCGCCCGGTTCCCTTGTTCGCCCACGCTCCCCGCCCCTACGGTCAAGTCACGAAGTTCGGAACGGACAAGGGAACGGCCACAGAAACCGCCCCCACACTCCGCTCCCAACCCGGCCGTGTACCCGAGTGGTTCAGGGATTCGCCTGCAAAGCGAATGACGCGGGTTCGATTCCCGCCACGGCCTCAACGTCTTGACCAGGCAAAACGATAGGGCGGCCCCCCATCGGGGGTTCCGCCCTATCGATCGTCTCCGTCTCAGTTTCCGTCTCGGCGCAGCAGTACGCCCGTGAGGACAACCAGCTGACGTCAGACGTGGGTTCGATCCCGCGAGCACCCGGCGTTCAGAGCACCCTGCCCGCCTCGTCCTCGAAGTCGATCGTCTTCACTCGGTGCAGCAGCCACAGGGTGAAGGCGAGGGCCGAGATGTCCGTGTTCAGTCGGCGCAGGGTGGCCTTGGGCTCGTTCCAGATGAGGATCGCTCCCGTTCTGCCGTCCAGCACCAGGCTGTTGCCCTCGGCCAGTCGGCCCAGCCGGATCAAGTCGCCTGCCTCCTGAGGGAGTTCGGCTGTCGACTGCTCGTCCGCGCAGTACTCCCCGAGTGTCGGCAGCGGTATCTCCGTGTCCGGGGGAAAGAGGAAGCAGTCCTCCGGGAGTCCCGTGCCGCTCAGGAAGCGGCGGGTCGGTTCGTGGGTGAGCGGGGCCGGGAAGTCGACGTCCTCGAAGCGGGCCACCTTGGTGTGGCCGAACTCCTGCTCAAGGAACCGGGCGGGCAGGTCCAGGACCAGGCCCGACTCCGCGCCGGGGGCGGCGAGCCTGGCCAGGGGGCGGATCAGGGCGGCCATCTTCCAGTACGGGAGCACATCACCGCCCGCGCCCCGCGCGAACACCGTCAGCAGGTGCCGGGAGGTCTCCGCCACGGTCGTCGAGCCGAACCTGCCTGCGGAGAAGGCCAGTTGGCCTCGCGCGGCTGCCATCTCCTCCGTCACCGCCGCGAACCGCAGCAGCACCTCCAGCGCGGAGGCCGGCGCGCGCCGGTCCATCGGGGCGGGGCGGTTGCGCGGGGAGTACGTCGTGCACGTCTCCCCCGTCGAGTCCGCCACCGTCCGCAGGGCCCCGGTCCGCACGGCCCCGGAACGCAGTGCGCCGAACCTCACCTGGCCCCTGCCGGCCGGCAGTCCCACGCGCGTCAGCGACTCGTCCCTGGTCAGAGTGATCGTCGTGCTCATGGTTTCCCCCGCGCATGGTTGTTCACGGTCCTCCGGGCGCGACGCCGAGAACGTCCGCTGCCCGGCAGGCCCTCCCACTGCCCAGAACACTACGCGGCACCACTGACAACGACCCCTGACCTGCGGCGGAGCCAGAAAAAACGCCCTCAGCCGAAGTACACGCCACCCATGACAACCACGACCGCCGCCACCACGAACAGCAGCACCCACGCCAGCACCTTGCCGGGCGTCGGCCCGGGTTCGCAGCGCTGCTCCTCCGGAGCCGGAGTCGTCATGGCGCTGTCACCACCACCGCCGCCTGCGGGCGGATCGGGAGACGGTTCACCGGGCGGCCCGTCGCCGCCCGTACCGCCGACGCGATGGCCGCCGGGGACGTCACCACCGGTACCGCGCTCGCCGCCTTCGCGCCGAAGGGGGCGACCACGTCCCGTTCCTCGACCAGCTTGACGATGTGGATGTCCGGGGCGTCCAGGGCGGTCGGAAGTGCGTAGCCCGTGAGGTCGGGGTGGCGGATCAGCCCGCGTGCGGAACGCAGGTTCTCCGTGAGCGCGATGCCCACACCCTGGGTGACGCCCGCCTCGATGCGGGCCGCCAGTTGCGCCGGGTTGAGGACCCGGCCGACGTCCTGGGCGAGCGCCACTTCCACCACCCGTACCGAGCCCAGCTCGATGTCGACGTCCACCACCGCGCGGATCGCGCAGAAGGCGAGGCCCACGAAGGCGTCGCCCTGGCCGGCCTCGTCGAGCGGCTCCGTGGGGTGGGGGCGGCACTGGGCCGTGGCCCAGAGTTCCTTGCCGTCCAGCGCCTCAGTCACCGTGGTCGACAGGACACCGTCGTAGGAAGTGATCTTGCCGTCGGTGATCTGGAGCAGCTCCGTGGACATGCCGAACTTGTGTGCGAGGGGCTGGAGGAGCTGGGTGCGGACCATCTTCGCCGCCCGTTCCACCGCGCCGCCCGACACCCAGGTGTGGCGGCCCCGGGCGCCCGGACCGGCCGGGGGCTGGTCGGTGTCGACGGGGGCCACGCGGACCTCGTCGATACCCAGCGTCTCCTGGACGATCTGGCGGGCCAGGGTGGTGAAGCCCTGGCCGGTTTCCACGGCCGCGCACAGGACCGTGGCGACGCCGTCGTGGACCTTGACGGTGGCCGTCGAGACCTCGTCCGCGCCCTCGGCGCCGAGCATGTGGACCATGCCCAGGCCGTAGCCGACGCCGCGGCGGACGGCACCGGGTTCGCCCGCGCCCTCGGGACCGCCCGGGAGCAGCCACTCGTCCTCGGGGGTGTCCTTGGGGAGCGCCGGGAGCGGGAAGTCCCTTACCGCCTGGAGGAGTTCGGCGACCGGGGCCGGGCAGGTGACGGACTGGCCGGTCGGGAGGACGTCTCCCGTGGCCATCGCGTTGCGCAGGCGCAGCTCCGCCGGGTCGACGCCCAGCTTCTTCGCCAGCTTGTCCATCTGGGCCTCGTAGGCCGCGCAGACCTGCATCGCGCCCTCGCCGCGCACATGGCCCGAGGGGGGGTTGTTTGTGCGCACCGCCCAGCCCTCGATGAAGGCGTTGGGGACGACGTACGGGCCGCAGGCGAAGGAGACGGCCGCCGCGAGGGCCTCCCCTGAGGTGTCCGCGTACGCGCCCGCGTCGAGCAGGATCTGTGCCTCGACCTTCACCAGCTTGCCGTCGGTGTCCGCGTGGTGGCGGTAGCGCAGGAGGGTGGGGTGTCTGTGGACGTGGCCCAGGAAGGACTCCTCGCGGGTCGCCGTCAGTTTCACCGGGCAGCCCGTTTTCAGCGCCAGCAGGCCGAGCGGGAGCTGGAAGCCCTGGTCCTCGCGGTCGGCGGTGGCGCCCGGGACTCCCGTGACGACCACCTTCACCCGCTCCGGCTCCAGGCCGTAGCAGGCGGCGGCCGCGTCACGGTCCGCGTGCGGGTCCGTCGAGGCGAGGTACAGCTCCACGCCGCCGTCGGGACGCGGTACCGCGAGGCCCGCCTCCGCGCCGATGGGGGCCGGGTCCTGGCGGCCGATCCGGTAGAGGCCCTCCACGACGATCTCGCCGGCCGCGTCCGGGTCTCCGTGGCGCAGCGGGATGTGCCGGATCAGGTTGCCGTCGGGGTGCAGCGGTTCGGCCTCGAAGGCCTGCTCGGGGTCGGTCACCGGGTCGAGTACCTCGTACTCGACGATGACGGCCGCCGCCGCCATGCGCGCGGTGTCCGGGTGGTCGGCGGCGACGGCGGCGATGGGCTCGCCGTGGTGGCGTACGACGTCGGAGGCGAACATCGGGCGGTCGGCTCTGCCACGTCCGTGGAGTTCGACCCCGGGCACGTCCTCGTGCGTCACGACGGCCCGGACGCCGGGCATCTCGCGCGCGTGGGTGGTGTCGATGGAGACGATGCGCGCGTGCGGGTGCGGGGAGCGCAGTACGGCGGCCCACAGCAGGCCCTCGGCCCACAGGTCGGCCGCGTACGGGAACGTGCCCTCCGTCTTCGCACGCGCGTCGGCGGCCGGCAGCGACACTCCGAGGCCGTGCGGGAGCGCCTCCGCGTCGGGGGCGGCCTGCGCGGCCGTGGTCGCGGTGGCGGCTTCGTTGCTCACCTCTGGCCTCCGTCCTGGCCGTGAGTCTGGTCATACGCGTGCGAGTCGTGGTTCCGGGCGGGCTCGAAGCCCGGGGCGTCGAACGCGGAGGGGTTGACCCCACCCCCGCCCGGTCCGGCCTGGTGCGGGATGCGTGCCTCGCCGTCCTCCGCGTCGTCGGCGGCGTGCGCCTCGCGTTCGGCGACGACCTCGCGGACCGCCTCCAGGACGCCCCGGTAG
This sequence comes from Streptomyces sp. ADMS, assembly GCF_033441795.1. Lineage (NCBI taxonomy): Bacteria > Bacillati > Actinomycetota > Actinomycetes > Kitasatosporales > Streptomycetaceae > Streptomyces > Streptomyces sp. ADMS. The sequence goes on from NZ_JAVFVX010000011.1 coordinate 62,987, forward strand.
CCGGAGCAGCGGCACAGGTTGCCGCACAGGGCCTGGCGCGTCTCCAGATCGGTCGGGGCGGGGTTGCCCTCCAGGAGGTCGTGCACGGTCATCGCCATCCCGGGGACGCAGAAACCGCACTGCACGGCACCGCACTTGGCGAGCGCCCGCTGCACGTCCGAGGGCTGCCCCTCGGTGGCGAGGCCCTCCACGGTGCGCACCTCGCTGCCGGCGGCGGTGACCGCGGGCACCAGGCAGGAGGCGACGAGCCGTCCGTCCACCTGCACGTTGCAGGCCCCGCACTCGCCCTGGGAGCAGCCGTCCTTGGCGCCGGCGAGACCGAGGCGCTCACGCAGGACGTAGAGCAGCGACTCGCCGACCCAGGCGTCGGTGACGGGCCGGTCGGAGCCGTTGACGCGCAGCACGTACGAGGCGAGGGGGTGTTCCTCGCCGGGCAGTCCGGGGGCGTCGTCGGCCGGGTCGGCCGCGTCGGGCTCCGCGTCGGTCGCCGTGGCACCGGCTTCGGCGGTCGCGTCCGACTCGCCCGCCACGGGCTCCCCAGCGGCCTCCGCCGAGGTTTCCGGCCCGGAGATCGGGTCGGGGTCCGCGGCGGCCTCTGCGGGGCCGCCAGGGCCTTCGGCGGGTTCGTGCAGGACGTCGGCGGGGCCGTGATCCTCGTCGGCGACCGTGTGACCGGTTTCGGTGGGGCCCTGCAGGACGTCGGCGGGGCCGTGATCCTCGTCGGCGACCGTCTGACCGGCTTCGGCGACGGCGTGACCGGACGGGTCGGCCTGGTGACCGGTCCGGTCGGGTGTGCGACCGGCGCCGCCCGTTTCGTGTCCGGTTTCGGGCGCGTACCGCGTCCCCGCGCCCATCGTCCGATCGGGCCCGGACTCCCGCTCCGGCCCGGGGCCGGAGGCCCAGGGCTGTCCCGCGCCCTCCGTCGCCCAGGGCGCGGGCGCGCCGCCGGGGAGCGTGGCGGGCGGCGTGCCGCCCCACTGCTCGACCAGCGCCGAAGTGCTGAACTCACCCGATTCGTCCGGAAGATCACCGCCGGCGACGGGGATCCGCCACTCGCCGGTCACCTCGCGACCCGGGGCTCCGGGACCCGCGGCCTCCGGTGCGCCGGGCGCCTGGTCGAAGTTCCACTGCCCCGTGGAGCCCTGCTCGTAGGTGAACCCGTCCTGGCGCTGGGCCTCCTGGGGCACGGCGTTCGGGTCCGGCCAGTGGGCGCCCCCGGGGGGCGCGGGCGGCGCCCCCCAGGCGCCCGGCGCGTCCGGGGCGCTCGGGGAACCGTCCTCGGCCCCCGTGCCCGGTGCTGCCGCTATCTGCGGGGGCACGTACCCGTGGCCGGGCGCGGCCAGCGGACTGTCCACCGAGGCCAGGAAGGCGTCGATGCCCCCTTCGGGGAGCTTCACGAAGGCGGTGGCACCGTCGTCGTAGTCGCCCTGGGGCAGCGGGTCCCAGCGGCCCCCGCCACGGGGCGCGTCCCCCTCGCGTTGCCCTTCCAGCCCCCCGTGCCGGTCCCCGTACTGGTCGTCGCTGTACTGGTCGTCGGTCACGAAAGTGCCCTCCCCAGTGCTCGTCGGGCCAGCGCGGCGACGGTGCGCCGCAGGTGCAGTACAGCGGGCGGAAGCGGTGGTACGGAACCGTCCTCGGCCGGGGCCGGATCGGGGATGCAGGCCGCGGCGACGTACTCCCCGAAGGCGCCCAGTGCTTCCGGGACGATCGTGCGGCTGTTGTCCCAGTCGATAAGCCGGGCGACCCACTGCTCGGCGTCCAGGGGGCGCAGCGGCATCGGCGCTATGGCGCCGACGGCGCACCTGACTCCGCGCCGGGCGGGGTCGAGGACGAGTGCGACGGACGCGAGGGCGCGCCCGGGGCCGGTCCGTCCGGTGGCCTTCAGGAACACCTGGGGGGCGTGCAGCAGGGGCACGCGCACGAAGCCGATGAGTTCACCCGCGCGCAGCATCTCCACACCGGCCAGCAGGTGCGACACCGGGATCTCACGCCGGGCACCACCGGGGCCCGCGATGATGAGCGTCGCCTCCAGAGCGGCCAGCACGGGCAGGGCGTCCCCTGTGGGGGCGGCCGTGGCGATGTTGCCGCCGAGGGTGCCCGCGTTGCGGATCTGCGGCGGACCCGCGGCACGCGCGGAGGCGGCCAGGGCCGGGATCAGGGCGGCGAAGTCGGGGCGGCCCATCCGCGCGTGGGTGAGGCCGGCGCCGAGCAGGGCGTGGCCGTCCTGGTACTGCCAGCCGCGGATCTCGCTGATCCGGCCGAGGCCGACGAGCGCGGCGGGCCTGAGCTGCCCGGAGTTGACGGTGACCATGAGGTCGGTGCCGCCCGCCACGGGAACGGCGGCGGGCATGGCGGCGAGCGCCGCGACGGCCTCGTCCAGCGAGGCGGGCAGCGTCACGGCCTGCGCCGCCTGCGGTGTGTGCGTGGTCAAACCGGCTGCCCCTTCCCGCTGCCCCACCTGGTCCCACCTGGTCCCACCTGTGTTGCCGTACGGTACGTGCTGACAGGGCGGACGTGGCAACTCTGGCACATTCTCGCGAGACCCGAACGCAGGGGTCCGCTAGGAGGCATTCGCCCCTCTCACCAGCGGGATGGTCCGTTTTCGCACGGCATCGCCGATCGATTCCGATTGACACTCTTCGTTGACTGTTGTGCGCGTTTCTCCTCGTGAGGACGTCGTGAGGGCCCTGTGGCGACAGAGTTTCGGGGCACGCGCGCGGGGACACGCCGCTTCCCGGGCCGCCTCACACTTTCGGGGGCGCTCCCTCGATCGGGCGTCCGAGGACGCCGGGGCGTTGCTGCCACGGACGCGGCCCCGCGGGCGGCCGATAGCCGACACCGAGGGCGTCAAGTCGCGCGTAGTGGGAGGTCATCCGGCGCTCGAAGTCGGCGAAGTCCCGTTCGGCGGGCGCGGGCAGGGCGCTCCAGGCGACCTCGGCGAACGCGGCCAGACGCGGGAAGGCCTGGTAGTCCACGCGCCCGGAGTCCTCCATCACCTCGGTCCACAGGTTGGCCTGGGTGCCGAGGACGTGCCCAGCCTCCTCGGGGCCCAACTCCGGTGGAACCGGCTCGAACCGGAAGACATCCTCAAGAGTGCGGACGTACCCGATGGGGACGGGTTCGCCGGTGCCGTCGTGCTGACGGTGGTCCAGGTACACCTGCTGCTCGGGGCACATGACGACGTCGTGGCCCGCGCGCGCGGCCGTGATGCCGCCCGCGTATCCGCGCCAGGAGGAGACGGCGGCGCCCGGTGCGAGGCCGCCCTCCAGGATCTCGTCCCAGCCGATGAGCCGGCGCCCGCGATCGGCGAACCAGGTGTCGAAGTGCCGTACGAACCAGGACTGGAGCCCGTCCTCGTCGCCGACCCCGAGTTCCTCGATGCGGGCCTGCGCGGTGGGCGAGTCCCGCCACTGCTCCTTCGCGCACTCGTCGCCGCCGATGTGCACGAACGGCGCGAACTCCCCCGCGCCCGCCGGGAACAGACCGAGGACCTCCTCGAAGACGCCCTCGTAGAAGCGCAGGGTGTTGTCAGTGGGGGCGAGTACGTTGTGGCTGACCCCCCAGTTGTCCCAGACGGAGAGGGAGGCCGTGTCGATGACGTCGGTGTTGCCGAGTTCCGGATACGCGGCGATGGCGGCCTGCGAGTGCCCCGGTACGTCGATTTCGGGGACCACGCTGATATGCCGCTCGGCGGCGTAGGCGACGATCTCGCGGATGTCGTCCTGAGTGTAGAAGCCCCCGTGCGGCTTCTCCTCCCACAGCGGTGAGGCACGGTGGCCGGATTTCGTACGGGCCCGCCAGGAGCCGACCTCGGTCAGCCTCGGGTACCGCTTGATCTCGACGCGCCAGCCCTGGTCGTCCGTCAGATGGAAGTGGAAGACGTTGAGTTTGTGCGCCGCCATCAGGTCCAGGTAGCGCAGAACGCCGTCCTTGGGCATGAAGTGCCGGGCCACGTCGAGCATGAGGCCGCGCCAGCGGAAGCGGGGGGTGTCCTCGATGGTGACGTGTGGCACGGCCCAGGTGCGGCCGGGGCCGAGCGGGGCCTTTCGGCAGGCGTCGGGGCCGAGTAGTTGCCGCAGTGTCTGGGCACCCCAGAAGACACCGGCCGCGCTGCCGCCCTCGATGAGGACGCCGTTCCCGTCGCTGACGAGGCGGTACTCCTCGGGGCCCAGTTCGGGGTCGAGCACGAGCCCGATGCCGTCGCCGTCGGTGTCGTCGAGTTCCCGCCCCTCGCGCAGTGGCAGACCGGTGGCCTGCCAGAGGACGTTGCGCAGCCAGTGACCGACGCCCTCCAGCCCGGTGCCCGCGTAGAACTGGGAGTGCGCCGTCAGCCGCACCTCGCCGGAACCCGCGACGACGCTGCGGGGCGCCGGAATCACTTCCTTCAGTGAACTCACGTCAGTCCTTAACCGCTCCACCGAGCCCCGACACCAGTCGGCGCTGCACGAGTACGAAGAACACCAGCACCGGAATCGTCATGACCGTGGAGGCGGCCATCACGCCTCCCCAGTCCGGATCGTCGGGCTTGTAGAAGACCAGCAGGGCCATCGGCAGCGTCGACTGGGAGGTGTCACTGATGATGAACGACTTGGCGAACAGGAAGTCGTTCCAGGCCGAGATGAAGGAGAACACGCTCGTGGCCACCAGCCCAGGGAAGACCAACGGGAAAAGGATCTGCCACAGAAATCGCGACCGGCTCGCCCCGTCGATGTACGCGGCCTCCTCCAGCGCCTCCGGAACCGCCTTCACGAAACCCCGCAGCATCCAGATCGCGAAGGGCAGCGAGAAGGCGATGTGCGGCAGGATCAGGGCACCCAGCGTGTTCAGTTGCCCGAAGTCCCGCATGAGGAAGAACAGCGGGATCGTGAGCGCCTCCACGGGCACCATCTGGGCCACCAGGAACATGATCAGCAGGGTGGTCCGGAATCGGAACCGGAATCGGGTCACCGCGGTCGCCGCGAGAAACGCGATCAGCGCCGAGAAGAGGACCACGGAGCAGGCGACCACAAGACTGTTGAGGAAGTACCGGCCGAATTCCTGCTGCCCGAAGACACGCCGGAAGGAGTCCAGGGAAGGGGCCAGTGTCCAGGGGCGCGGCTCGGTCGACTCGATCTCGCCGGCCGGTTTGAAGGCGCTGAGCACCATCCAGTAGAGGGGGAAGGCGACGACGGCCGCGATCAGCAGCGCCGACACCTCGGCGGCCAGCCGCCAGGGCCGCCGTACGAATCGTCGGACACCTTGGCCACCTTGGACAACGTTGCCGGACATCACAGCTCCTCCCCCTGCCTGCGCAGCAGCCGCAGGTACACGAGCGTCACGGCGAGCAGGATCAGCAGCATCACGATCCCGATCGCCGAGCCGAGGCTGTACTGGGAGGACGCGAAGGCCTGTTGGTAGGCGTAGACGTTGAGGGTGAGGTTCTGGCCGGCGATGCCGCCCCCGTTCGTCATGACATAGATCTGGGTGAAGACCTTGAAGTCCCAGATGACCGACTGGATGGTGACGACCACCAGGATCGGGCGGAGCATCGGCGCCAGTACCGAGCGCCAGATGCGCAGTTGGGAGGCGCCGTCCAGGGCCGCCGCCTCCAGGACCTCGGCCGGGACGGCGCGGATGCCCGCGTACACCGTGACCATCACGAACGGGAAGGAGCACCACACCACTTCGAGCAGCACCAGGAAGAAGGCACTGAGCCGGCCGTACGTCCATGAGTGGTCGCCGAGGCCCAGCATCCGGTTGACCGGGCCGAAGTCCGGGTCGAAGAGGAGCAGCCAGACCGTGGAGCCGGTGACCGCGGGGGTCGCCCAGGCGCCGAGCGCCGCCAGCATCAGCGCCAGGCGGGGCAGGGCGCGGACGCGGGTGAGCAGGACGGCGAGGGCGCAGCCGACGGAGAGCGTGGAGACCACACAGGCCGCCGCGAAGACGACCGTCGCCAGCAGCACCTGCCAGAACTTCGGGTCGGAGAAGATCTCCCGGTAGTTGGCGAAGCCCTCGAAGGTGGCCGGCCTGCCACCGCTGACCTGTGCCTGGGTGTACTGGAAGAACGAGATCAGGCCGAGCTGGTAGATGGGGTAGAGGAGCAGCCCGCCGAGGACGACGATGGCGGGGGCGAGGTAGAGCCAGGGGGTCCAGGTCCTGTCGTACTTCCGCCGGGGGCGCCTTGTCCGCTTCGGTACGGGGGCCACGGGCCGGGCGTCCACACGAGTTGTCTGTGCCGTCATCGCCTCAGCCCACGGTGCTGAAGGCGTCGTCCATCTTCTTCGCCGCATCCGTGGCGGCCGCCGCGACGTCCTTCTTGCCGCTGACGATCTCCTGGAACATCGTCGGCAGGACCAGCGAGGAGTCGATCTGGGACCAGGCGGGCGACGCCGGCACGAACTTGGTGCCCGCGGCGAGGGTCTGCACGAAGGGCGCGACGTACGGCTGCTTCTTGGCGACCACGGCACGCGTGTCGGCGAACGTCGGCAGGAAGCCCATGGCGTCGAAGAGTTCGGTCTGCGTCTGCTTCGAGGCGAGCTGTTCCATGAGGTCGACGGCGAGCGTGCGGTGCGAGGTGCTGTTCAGCACACCGAGGTTGTTCCCGCCCGCGAACGCCGGTGCCACCGAGCCCGCCTCGACACCCGGCAGCGGTACGACCGCGTAGTCGCCCTTGACCTTCCCGGCCTCGACGGCCGCGTGGTTGAAGTCGCCGCCGATCGCCATGCCGGCCTTGCCCGCGGCGAAGGCGGTGATGGTGTCGTTGCCGCCCATGCCCGCGCACTTGGCGGCGGGGCAGTTGTCGTCGCCGAAGAGGTCGGTGTAGGCCTTGATGCCCTTCTGGGAGGCGGTGCTGTCGATGGCGGAGGCGTAGGAACCGCCCCGGCCCGTGGCGAGTTCGCCGCCGTTGGCCCAGACGAAGGGCATCGCGCCGTAGGTGAAGGCACCGCCGACCACGAGCCCGTACAGGTCGGGCTTGGCCGCACGGATCTCGTGGGCGGTCCTGGTCAACTCGGGCATGGTCTTCGGCACTTCGAGGCCGAGTTCCTTGAAGACGTCGGTGCGGTAGTACAGGGCGCGGACGCCGACGAAGAAGGGGGCGCCGTAGACCTTGCCGTCGACGGTGACGGACTGGCGGGCGGTCGGGTCGGTGTCCGACGCCTCGTCCCAGGCCGCGAACTCCTTGCTGACGTCGAGCAGTCCGCCGTCGGCGACATAGCCGGCGGTGTCCGTGTTGCCGTACTCGATGACGTCGGGGGCGCTCTTCGGGTCGTTGAAGGCGGCCTTGATGCGCTGGGCGCGGGTCTCGACGGGGATGTACTCGACCTTGACGTCGGCGCCCTTGTGGGTCTTCTCGAAGGCGTCGACGACCGACGCGACGACCTTCTCCTTCGGGGTGTTGCCGACCTCCTGGAAGAGCCACACACGCAGGGTGCCGGTCTGCTCGTCCTTGTCGGAGGAGGAGTTGTCCGAGGTCTCGGGGGCACAGGCGGTGGCGGTGAGCCCGGCGAGGGCCAGGGCGGCCACGGAGGCGGCCAGTCGGGCAGATCGGACAGAGAGCTTCATCTGGCGTTTCCTCCGGAAAGCGTTGCAACATATGCAATGAACGTTTTGCTCTGCACAACACCTCGGAGGTTATGGACTACATGGACATGGCCACAAGAGGTCTTGGTCACGTCTCCACCACTCTGTGACCGGCCGACGCACCCCGTGCAACGACAGACAGCACAAAGGCCCCCAGGGCGCGCAAAACGCACCCGGGGGACCTTTACAAGAACAGAACAACCAGTCGGCGCGGCCTACTTCTTGCCGTCGCCCTTGCCCTCGTCGCCGCCGGAGCCCATGGACTCGTAGATCTCCTTGCACATGGGGCACACCGGGTACTTCTTCGGGTCGCGGCCCGGTACCCAGACCTTGCCGCACAGCGCCACGACGGGAGTCCCGTCGAGGGCGCTCGCCATGATCTTGTCCTTCTGGACGTAGTGGGCGAAGCGCTCGTGGTCGCCGTCGCCGTGCGAGGTCTGTGGCGCCGGTTCGACGAGGGTCCCCGTACCAGTCCCGCGCTGGGGCTGGGTCTCAGGCTCAAGAGTGCTCATAACCGCCAAGGGTACTGAAGGTCACAGCCGTCAGTTGAGCGAAGGGTCGTCCGGGTATGTGGCGACCATCGCCAGCTCGCTGCGCTGGCGCCGGAGGACCTCGCGCCACAGCCGTTCCGGGGCCGGGGAGGAGATGTCGCCGGGCTCCGACTCGACGACGTACCAGGCGCCGTCCGTCAACTCGTCCCGCAGCTGCCCCGGACCCCAGCCCGCGTACCCGGCGAAGATCCGCAACGACCCGAGCGCCTTCGCCAGCAGTTCGGGCGGCGCCTCCAGGTCGACGACGCCGATCGCGCCGTGCACGCGCCGCCAGCCGAGAGGTGTGCGCTCGCCGGACCCCCCGCCGCCGGGGATGACCGCGATGCCGAGCGCCGAGTCGAGGGAGACCGGGCCGCCCTGGAAGACGACGCCCGGTTCGCCGGCGAGTTCCGCCCAGCCCTCCAGGATGTCCCCGACGCCCACCGGGGTCGGCCGGTTGAGGACGACACCGAGGGAGCCCTTCTCGTCGTGGTCGAGAAGAAGCACCACCGCGCGGTCGAAGTTCGGGTCCGCCAGGGCGGGCGTTGCCACGAGCAGCCGCCCTGTGAGCGAGGACACCTCGGTCATGCCAGACATGATCTCGCATCTTCCCCCTGTGCGGGGAGCCAATCGGGGTACCCGGGTGAACGCAGCTCAGGGCGCAGAGAAGCGGGGCGGGCGCGCGCCCGCCCCGGTAACCGCACGTGCCCGGCGGCGAACGGTTCGTGTTGTGGCAAAGCTATGACACGGCTGGGCGGTGCCTGGACTTACAGAAGGGGGGTGTGCGGCGATTACCCTTGCCCTTCGGCTCCTGGGCGTGCCCGTACGACCGCGTCCTGCACGACGGGCCCGCCAACATCCCCGCCCAACTCATCGGAACGCGAGATACATGACGGTCATCGGCACAGACGACGTACTGCTTGTCCACGGCGGCACCCCGCTGGAGGGCGAGATCCGTGTCCGCGGTGCGAAGAACCTCGTACCGAAGGCCATGGTCGCCGCCCTGCTGGGCAGTGCGCCAAGTCGACTGCGCAATGTCCCCGACATCCGTGACGTCCGTGTCGTGCGCGGGCTGCTCCAACTGCACGGGGTGACGGTCCGTCCGGGCGAGGAGCCCGGCGAGCTGATCATGGACCCGTCGCATGTGGAGAGCGCCAACGTCGCCGACATCGACGCCCACGCGGGGTCGAGCCGTATCCCGATTCTCCTCTGCGGTCCTCTCCTGCACCGCCTCGGGCACGCGTTCATCCCGGGTCTCGGCGGCTGCGACATCGGCGGCCGGCCGATCGACTTCCACTTCGAGGTGCTGCGGCAGTTCGGCGCGACGATCGAGAAGCGGGCGGACGGGCAGTACCTGGAGGCTCCGCAGCGGCTGCGCGGTACGAAGATCCAGCTGCCGTACCCGTCCGTGGGCGCGACCGAGCAGGTCCTGCTGACGGCGGTGCTGGCGGAAGGCGTAACGGAGCTGTCCAACGCGGCCGTGGAGCCCGAGATCGAGGACCTCATCTGCGTACTGCAGAAGATGGGCGCGATCATCGCCATGGACACCGACCGCACGATCCGCGTCACCGGTGTCGACAAACTCGGCGGCTACACCCACGCGGCCCTCCCGGACCGCCTGGAGGCCGCGTCGTGGGCGTCGGCGGCGCTGGCGACCGAGGGCAACATCTATGTCCGCGGCGCCCAGCAGCGCTCGATGATGACGTTCCTGAACACCTACCGGAAGGTCGGCGGTGCCTTCGAGATCGACGACGAGGGCATCCGCTTCTGGCACCCCGGCGGCCAGCTGAAGTCGATCGCGCTGGAGACGGACGTACACCCCGGCTTCCAGACGGACTGGCAGCAGCCGCTGGTCGTCGCCCTGACGCAGGCCACGGGCCTCTCGATCGTCCACGAGACGGTGTACGAGTCCCGCCTCGGCTTCACCTCCGCGCTCAACCAGATGGGCGCGCACATCCAGCTCTACCGCGAGTGCCTCGGCGGCTCCCACTGCCGCTTCGGCCAGCGCAACTTCCTCCACTCGGCGGTCGTGTCCGGCCCCACGCGCCTCCAGGGCGCCGATCTGGTCATCCCGGACCTCCGGGGCGGCTTCTCGTACCTCATCGCGGCCCTGGCCGCCCAGGGCACCTCCAGGGTGCACGGCATCGACCTGATCAACCGGGGCTACGAGAACTTCATGGAGAAGCTGGTGGAGCTGGGCGCGAAGGTGGAGCTGCCGGGCAAGGCGCTCGGCTGACCGCCCCCACCCCACAACACCCCCAGAGCAGCCCGGCCCCGACCGGGATCCGGGGCCCCGGACGGACACAGCACGAAGAAACCCGTCGAACAGGACACGAAGGCCGAACCACCGGACAAAGCGCTCGGCTGACCGCCCCCACAGCAGCACCGGCCCCGGCCGGGATCCGGGGGCACGAGGGTCGGGCCGCCGGGCAACGCGCTCGGACAGCCCGTCCGGGTACGGCGATGGGGCGGCCACCCTGACCGGGTGGCCGCCCCATTGGCGTTGTTACAAGCCTTGCGGCGAGTTACTTGCCCTTCGCCGCTTCCTTGAGCTTGGAGCCCGCGGAGACCTTGACGCTGTAGCCGGCGGGGATGTCGATCGGGTCGCCGGTCTGCGGGTTGCGCGCGGTGCGAGCGGCACGGTGGGTGCGCTCGAAGGTCAGGAAGCCGGGGATGGTGACCTTCTCGTCGCCCTTGGCGACGATCTCGCCGACGGTCTCGGCCAACGCCGCCAGAACGGCGTCGGCGTCCTTGCGCGTCACCTCGGCGCGGTCGGCCAGCGCGGCCACCAGCTCACTGCGGTTCATGTTGTTACTCCCGTGTTCTTCTTGCTGTTGAGCGTGCCCCGCGGCGGAGCCGCATGGTGGGCACAGCGAAGCCGATGCTGCCAGGGTCCTTGGTGGGGCCCCGGACCCGGGTCCGTCGCCGGACCCTCGCGCCCGAAGACGCATCCTGCCCCCACCTGCGGCGGGAAAGCCAATCCGGCACCCCTGAGGAGTCATACGAACACCCTTGGGAGTCACCCGGAAAGCGTCACGGCCGGGGCCGACAGCCTGAGTCTGGCCGCCACCCTAGAGCCGCCCGGGGGCAGGGGGCCCCCGACGCGCCGGTACGGGGGCCCGTGGCAACCGTCACATCACGGCGCGCGTCGCCATGTGGCGGGCGCCGGCCGCCTACTCGGCAGCGGCAGCCGCCTTCGCGGCATCCCGCACCGCCCCGGCCACCGCCCCGGCGACCTTGTCGTTGAAGACGCTCGGCACGATGTAGTTCGGGTTCAGCTCGTCCTCGGTGACGACGTTCGCGAGTGCGGTGGCCGCCGCGAGCATCATCTCCGTGTTGACCGTGCGGGACTGCGCGTCCAGGAGACCGCGGAAGACGCCCGGGAAGACCAGCACGTTGTTGATCTGGTTCGGGAAGTCCGAGCGGCCGGTGGCCACGACCGCGGCCGTCTGGCGGGCGATCGCCGGGTCGATCTCGGGGTCGGGGTTCGCGAGCGCGAACACGATCGCGCCGTCCGCCATCGCGGCCACGTCATCGCCGTCGATGACGTTGGGGGCCGAGACGCCGATGAAGACGTCGGAGCCGCGCACCGCCTCCTTGAGGGTGCCGGTGAGGCCTTCGAGGTTGGTGTTGTCCGCGATCCAGCGCAGCGGGGAGTCCGGGGCCGCGTTCACGAGGTCCGCGCGGTCCGCGTGGACGACACCCTGGATGTCGGCGACGACCGCGTGCTTGACGCCCGCGGCGATGAGCAGCTTGAGGATGGCCGTGCCGGCCGCGCCGGCGCCCGACATGACGACCCGGATGTCGCCGATCGCCTTGCCCGTGACGCGCAGGGCGTTGGTGAGGGCGGCGAGGACGACGATCGCGGTGCCGTGCTGGTCGTCGTGGAAGACGGGGATGTCGAGGGCCTCGCGGAGGCGGGCCTCGATCTCGAAGCAGCGGGGGGCCGAGATGTCCTCGAGGTTGATGCCGGCGAAGCCCGGGGCGATCGCCTTGACGATCGCGACGATCTCGTCGGTGTCCTGGGTGTCCAGGCACAGCGGCCAGGCGTCGATGTCGGCGAAGCGCTTGAAGAGGGCCGCCTTGCCCTCCATGACCGGCATGGCGGCCATCGGGCCGATGTTGCCGAGGCCGAGCACCGCGGAGCCGTCGGTGACGACCGCGACGGTGTTGCGCTTGATGGTGAGGCGGCGCGCGTCCTCGGGGTTCTCGGCGATCGCCATGCACACGCGGGCCACGCCCGGGGTGTAGATCATGGAGAGGTCGTCACGGTTGCGGATGGGGTGCTTGGACTGCATCTCGATCTTGCCGCCGAGGTGCATGAGGAACGTACGGTCCGAGACCTTGCCGAGGGTGACGCCCTCGATACCGCGGAGCTTCTGGACGATCTCGTCGGCGTGCGCGGTCGAGGTCGCCGCGATGGTGACGTCGATCCGGAGCAGTTCGTGGCCGGAAGCGGTGACGTCGAGGCCGGTCACCGAGCCTCCGGAGGACTCCACGGCGGTGGTGATCTGGGAGACCGCGGTTCCGCTCGCGGGCACCTCCAACCGGACCGTGATCGAGTAGGAGACGCTGGGCGCCGTTGCCATGGCCGACTTCCTTCTGCTTTCACCCTGATGCTTGGTTTGCCGTCCGATCGTCGCACCTACCGCGGAGTAGCTGGTAGCGGGGCCTCGATTGCGAACGTTTTGTTCTCAGTACGTTCGCCAGGACAAAGAGGTCCACGCCGCTCCGCGGCGTGGACCTCTTCATGCACTTCTACGTCAGTGGCACCGACCCGCCATGCTCGCCTCGCGGCAAGTGGTCGCTCGTAGCGACGAAGGTTGGGCCCGGGGGCTTGGATCGAGCCGGTGCCAACGTCAACGGTAACAAACGATCCCCGTAAGGCAATTCCCATCGGCCCCGGTCTTTGCCTCAGTCACGGAGAAGGTCCGGCACACCTCCCGCATCGGGCTCGTCGCGGTCCGCCGAGACGACCGTGAGCTGCTGGGTCGCGCGGGTCAGGGCGACGTACAGAACGCGCAGGCCGGCCGGGCTCTCGTCGGCGATCTCCGCCGGGGAGACGACCACCGTGGCGTCGTACTCCAGGCCCTTGGCCTCCAGGCTGCCCAGGGCCACCACGCGGTCGCCGAGGCCCGCCAGCCAGCGGGCCGCCTCGTCGCGGCGGTTCATCGCCACCACGACGCCGACCGTGCCGTCGACGAGGTCGAGGAGGCGGGCAGCCTCCTCCCTGACGGACTGGGCGAGCGAACCCCTCGCCGCCACGAAACGCGGCTCGACGCCCGTCGAACGGACCGCCCTCGGGGACTGGGAGCCCGGCATCGCCAGAGCCAGCACTTTCGCCGCCAGGTCCGCGATCTCGGCAGGGTTGCGGTAGTTGACGGTGAGGGTGAAGCGGCGGCGCGGGCGGGAGCCCAGAGCCTCGTCGCGGGCCTCCGCGGCCTCGTCGGGGTCGGACCAGGAGGACTGGGCCGGGTCGCCGACGACCGTCCAGGTGGCGTGCCGGCCGCGGCGGCCGACCATGCGCCACTGCATCGGCGTGAGGTCCTGGGCCTCGTCGACGATGACGTGGGCGTACTCGGTGCGCTCCTGGGCGAGCCGCTCGGCCCGTTCGCGCTGCGACTCCTCCCGTACCGGCATCAGCTCCTCAAGGCCGGTGAGCTGGTCCAGGGGGTCCGCCTCGCGTCTCTTGCGGGGGCGGGCCGGGGTGCCGAGGATCGCGCTGAGCTCGTCCAGCATGGCCACGTCGTGGACCGAGAGGCCGTCGCGCTTGAGAGCGCGGGCGACCCGGCGGACCTCGCCCGGGTTCAGGATGCGGCGGGCCCAGCGGCCGAGGCGGCGTTCGTCGGACATGGCGGCGAGGACCGACGCGGGGGTCAGTTCCGGCCACCAGGCGTCCAGGAACGCGATGAAGTCGTCCTCGGTCGAGACGTCCTCGTCGAAGGAGGAGCGCAGTTCCGCGGCCAGTTCCGGGTCGGTGTGCCGGCCCTGCGCACCCGAGCGGGCCCACAGGGCGTCCAGGAGGAGCCTGCGGGCGCGGGGGCGCAGCAGGTTGACGGGGGCGGTGCCGCTGAGGACCGACTCGCGGATGCGGGCCAGTTCGGGGGCCTCCAGTTCGATACGGCGGCCGAAGACCACGACCCTCAGACGGGTGGTCACCGTCGGCGAGTCGAACTGCTCCAGGGCACCTCGCGCGGCCTTCCGCAGCACCTTCAGCATGCGGTAGGACCCCTTGGCGCGGGCCACGGCCGGGGAGTCGTACAGGGTGGCCTCGGCGCCGTCGACCAGGGAGCCGATGGCGCGGATGGCGACCTGGCCCTCCTCCCCGAGGGAGGGCAGGACGCCCTCCGTGTACGCCACCAGGAGGGGTGTCGGGGAGACGATCAGGATGCCGCCCGAGTACCGGCGCCGGTCCTGGTAGAGGAGGTAGGCGGCGCGGTGCAGGGCGACGGCCGTCTTGCCGGTGCCCGGGCCGCCCTCGACGTACGTCACCGAGGCGGCGGGGGCGCGGATCACCAGGTCCTGCTCGGCCTGGATGGACGACACGATGTCCCGCATGGTGTGGCTGCGGGCCTGGCCGAGGGCGGCCATCAGGGCACCGTCGCCGATCACCGCGAGTTCGCGGCCGTCCAGGGACGCCTTCAGCTCGGGGCGCATCAGGTCGTCCTCGACGCCGAGGACACGCCGGCCCTTGGAGCGGATGACGCGGCGGCGGACCACCCGGCCCGGATCGACCGGGGTCGAGCGGTAGAAGGGCGCGGCGGCCGGGGCGCGCCAGTCGATGACGAGGGGCGAGTAGTCCTCGTCGAGGACGCCGATACGGCCGATGTGGAGGGTCTCCGCGATGTCGGCGGTGCTGTCGGGGCGTACGGCTCCTTCCGCGGGCTCCACGGACGTGTACGCGCCGTCCGGTCCCTTCTTGCCGTCCATCCCCCGCAGCAGGTCGATACGGCCGAAGAGGAAGTCCTCGAACTCGTTGTTCAGCCTGTTGAGGTGGATGCCGGCGCGGAACACCTGGGCGTCCCGTTCGGCGAGCGCGCCTGGGGTGCCGACCTGGCCGCGCTTGGCCGCGTCGTGCATGAGGAATTCCGCCTCGTTGATCTTCTCCTCAAGACGCCGGTACACCCGGTCCAGGTGTACCTGTTCGACGCTGATCTCGCGGTCGCGGACGGAGTCCTGAGCTGAGGAGTCCTCGACCGGTGCGAGCGCCGTTTCCTGCTGAGCCTGAGCGGCCACCGGGCCCCCTTCTGACGTGCTGGGCAGCCGTCAACCGTACGCGAAAGGGAGGCCGCGAGGCTACGCGTCCGCCCCAGGACACCGTACGAGTATGCGTACGAGGCGTCCTGGGGCGGTCGCGGAGCGGCTGTGGGACTACTGCGGGACTACCGCGGAAGTGGTGCGCGCGGGGTCAGGCGTCGACCTCGACGAGCTGTTTGCCCGCGGAGGTGACGATTTCGAAGTGGTCGATCTCGTCGGGAGTGAAGGCCGTGCCGCCATGGATGTAGAGCGGGCTGCGGGCCACTTCGGTCGCGGCGTCCTTGATGCCGTAACCCGCCTCCGGGACGGACCAGTTGGACATCGTCTCGCGCGTGCCGTCCTTGCCGACGACGATGAGCGAGCACTTCAGCGGACCCTTGACTCCGGCCAGCTCCAGCACCGCGCCGACGCCCCAGCCCTTCGTCTCCATCGCCACGGTCGCGGTGACCTTGGTGGTGGGGTCGGTGGCGGAGACCCGGTCGCTCATGAGGCCGAAGGCATCCTTGGCGGAGCCGGTGGCCTTTGTCGTCACCGTCGGCGAGGGAGTGGCGACGCTGTTGGTATCGCCGCCGGTGGTCGCGAACACCGTGGCCGGGCCGCCGATGATGAGGGCCGCCGCGGCGGCCACCATGTAGAAGCTGCGCCGGCGCTTGCTCGCACGCCGTTCCGCGACCTCGTCGACCAGCCGCGTCGCGAGCTGCGGACTCGGGCGGGCGGACAGCGACTCGCCGATGGCGGGAGATCCCTGGGTACCGGGCAGGTCCGCGAGGGCGGCCAGCATCGGTTCCATCCCGGCCAGCTCGTCGAGCTGCTGGGCACACCATTCGCAGCCCGCGAGGTGCGCCTCGAAGGCCGTGGCCTCCGCGTCGTCGAGGATGCCGAGGGCGTAGGCGCCTACGGTTTCGTGTTCGTTCGGGCCTTGGGAACCCTGCATTCCTCGCATGGAACCAGGACTACCCGCTCCGAACCCCCCGTAAATGCTCATGCCGTCACCCCCCGCTCCTCCAGTGCGAGCTTCATCGAACGCAGGGCATAGAACACCCGTGAGCGCACCGTTCCGCTGGGTATGCCCAGCGTCTCGGCCGCTTCGTTCACCGTACGCCCCTTGAAATAGGTCTCGACCAGGACCTCCCGGTGGGCCGGGGTCAGGTCGTCCAGCGCGTCCGACAACGTCATCAGCCACAACGCCTTGTCGATCTCGTCCTCCGCGGGGATGACCTCCAGCGGCGACGGGTCCACCTCCTGCGGCCGGGCCTGCCGGCTGCGGTGGCCGTCGATGACGATGCGCCGGGCGACCGTCACCAGCCAGGGGCGTACCGAACCGGTTGCCCGATTGAGCTGACCGGCGTTCTTCCAGGCACGGATCAGTGTCTCCTGCACGACGTCCTCGGCTCGTTGCCGGTCTCCGGCGACCAGCCTGAGGACATACGCGAGGAGAGGCCCTGCGTGCTCTCGGTACAGCGCACGCATCAAGTCCTCGTCGGGTTCCGAGGGCTGGGACATGCGATGTCGGGCCCTCGGTGCTCGTTCATTGGCCACGACGGAATCCTTGCGCACGCCCACCTCCGCTGTCCCGGGTTCCCCCAGTCGGTCGCTCACCCCGAGGTACGGAGGGGGGCTCCGGGATGTTCAACGCGCGACCACAACTTTCCTTATCTGGACGTGACGTGAGGGACAAGGGAGCACATTCCCGCCGCAACTGCTTTACATTTCCGCCACATTGGCAAGATCGGGGCGATGCCCGCAGCGCGTCGGCCGGAAACTCACGTGTAACCAACGTCACTGCAACCCGCGGGAGTTGACAGGCCCGATTCCGCCCGACAGGACCGCTATGGGCGATCTGTGGCTGGTATCCGCGGACGGTCTACGCGCGTGCCAGAGCGGCCCGCCGCCGATGTCTCGCGACCCGTTCCCGGTTGCCGCAGATTTCACTCGAACACCATCTGCGCCGTCTGCCCCGGGACGTGTCGAGGTACACGACGGGGCAGTTGTCGCCCTCGCACTGGCGCAGACACGCGCGCGCGACGGGATCGGTGAGCAGTTCCACGGCGTCCCTGGCGACCACGCCGAGCAGGGCCGCGCAGTCGGGCGGCGCGTGCAGCTCCCGTACGAGAGTGCCGTCCTCGGCACGGACGGCGCGGGGGGCGGGGGGCGCGGGGCGGGCGAGTTCGTTGAGGCGGGTGAGGGCGTGGTCCAGGGGGCGGAGGTCGGCTGCCGGGGGACTGTGCACCAACTGGCCGGTCAACCGGCCGGTCAGGTCCCGCATTTCGCGGAAGTGCGCGACCCAGGAGGCGTCAACGTGACGCAGGGGTGTGCCCGCCGGGACGAGTCCGGATGCGGCGATCCAGGCGCGGAGCGGTTCGACGGCGCCGAGCCGTTCGTCGGGGTGGGTGGTCGCCAGCAGGTCCAGGCAGATCCGCCCGGCGTCGAAACGCAGCTCGTACGAGGCCGTGGCCACGGTCGTCTCCGATGCCATGTGCCTGTCACCGCCTAGGAGTCGCCACCGTACGGGACAGCCGAGATGCCGGTGGGATGCCAGTGAGGGGTCGGGGGAACCGTTCCCTCTACAGTGCCTGTCCGCTCTCGCGGCCGGAACCCCTCGTACGGGCTCGCTCCGCGGGATACGCGGATCATTCGCCCGCGCGCCGGTGGGGGCCGGTCGCGCGGTTCCCCGCACCCCTGTCGGGGCGCGACGCGCCCTGTGCGCTGGTGGGCGTGGGCCGCGCTCGTCGTGAGCGGGAGGGGGCTGGTCGCGCCCGCGCGGCGGAGCCGCATACGGCACAGCCCCCCTGCGCGCGGGCGAGCGTCCCGCTCGACGGCGGCCTCGCGGACCCCGGCGGCCCCGTACGGATCGCCGGGCGCACCGCCGTACGCACGGAGTGCGGGGGCTCAGGCGTCGGAGTACTTGGCGTCGGCCGCCGGGTCCAGGGCGAGGCGATAGCCGCGTTTGACGACCGTCTGGATCAGTTTGGGCGCCCCCAGAGCGGTGCGCAGCCGGGCCATCGCCGTCTCCACGGCGTGCTCGTCGCGGCCGGTGCCGGGCAGCGCGCGCAGCAGTTCGGCGCGGGCGACGACCCACCCCGGCCGCCGGGACAGCGCCCGCAGCAGGGACATCCCGGCGGGCGGTACGGGACGCAGGGCGCCGTCGACGAGGACGGCGTGGCCGCGGATCTCGACCCGGTGCCCGGCGATGGGCAACGCCCGCGCCCGGGCCGGGAGTTCCTTGCAGAGGAGCTGTACGAGGGGGCCGAGCCGGAAGCGTTCGGGCGACACGGTGTCGACGCCGTGGGCCTGGAGCGGCAGCGCGGTGACCGGGCCGACGCAGGCGGGCAGGACGTCGTGGTGGAGGGCGGCGAGGAGTTCCGGGAGCAGGCCCCGCTCCTCAGCCCGGGAGAGAAGGGACGCGGCGGCGGGGGCGCTGGTGAAGGTGAGCGCGTCCAGGCCGCGCGAGACGGTGGCGTCGAGCAGCCGGTCGACGGGGCCGATGTCCTCCGGCGGCATCCACCGGTAGACGGGCACACCGACGACCTCGGCGCCCGCCGCACGCAGCGACTCGACGAAGCCGGGCAGGGGCTCGCCGTGCAGCTGGATGGCGATACGGCGTCCGTCGACGCCCTCCTCCAGGAGCCGGTCGAGCACCTCGGCCATGGACTCGGAGGACGGTGACCACTCCTCCGTGAGCCCGGCGGCCCGGACGGCCCCCTTGACCTTGGGGCCGCGCGCCAGCAGCTCGACGTCACGGAGACAGACGATCAGGTCCTCCCCGAGCCCCCAGCCGTCGGCGGCCTCGATCCAGCCCCGGAAGCCGATGGCGGTGGTGGCGATGACGATGTCCGGTGCCTGGGAGATCAGCTGCTTGGTGGCGGCAAGCAGTTCGCTGTCGTCGGCGAGCTGCACGATCCGCAGAGCGGGTGCGTGTACGACGGCTGCGCCCCGTCGCTGGAGCAGTGTTCCGAGTTCGTCGGCCCGACGCGCGGCCGTGACACCCACGGTGAACCCCGCGAGGGGGCCGTGGTCCGGTGGGCCCTGTTCTGGTCGCTGCTGTTCGTCGTACATGGCTCTCGTCCCGCAGTCGAGTCACATCTGCACTAGCGTGCCGAACGAGCCTGTCAACGGCGCGTGACAGGCTCGGATCGGATTCATGTCGCTGGTGTTACTTAAGCCGCTTTGGGTGAAAGTCACACCTCGGCGTAGCTGAGCTGGGGCTTCGCCTCGGAGGCCGTGGTTTCCGTGGTCTGGGCGCCCGCCGGACGGCGAAGGTATACGGCCCAGGTGACCAGGAAGCAGACCCCGTAGAAGGCGAGGAAGGCGACGAAGGCACCGGTGCCGGAGCCGACGCTCAGGAAGGACTGGCGGAAGGCGAGGTTGATGCCGAGGCCGCCGAGCGCGCCCACCGCGCCGATGAGCCCCATGGAGGCGCCGGACAGGCGACGGCCGTACGCTGCGGCCTCCTCACCCGCCAGCCCCTTGGCGAGAGCCTTGGTGTGGAAGATGCCGGGAATCATCTTGAACGTCGAGCCGTTGCCGAGGCCGGTGAGGACGAACAGGGCGATGAAGGCCGTGGTGAACAGGGGCAGCGACTTCTCCATGGACGCGACGACGATGACGCCGGTGGCGGCGGCCATGCCGACGTAGTTCCACAGCGTGATCTTCGCCCCGCCGAAGCGGTCGGCCAGCGCGCCGCCCACGGGCCGGATCAGCGAGCCCAGCAGCGGGCCGATGAAGGTGACGTACGCGGCCTGGAGCGGCGTACGGCCGAACTGGGTCTGCAGGACCAGGCCGAAGGCGAAGCTGTAGCCGATGAACGACCCGAACGTCCCGATGTAGAGGAAGGACATGATCCAGGTGTGCGCGTCCTTGACGGCGTCCATGGCGGCGCCGGTGTCGTTCTTCAGGGACGTGATGTTGTCCATGTAGAGCGCGGCGAGGACGGTGGCGATGATGATGAACGGGATGTAGATCCCGAGGAGCACCCGCGGTCCGCCGCTCGCCCCGATGACGGCGAGGCCGATGAGCTGCACGACCGGGACGCCGATGTTGCCGCCGCCGGCGTTGAGCCCGAGGGCCCAGCCCTTCTTGCGGAGCGGGAAGAAGGCGTTGATGTTGGTCATGCTGGAGGCGAAGTTGCCGCCGCCGATGCCGGCGAGCATGGCGCACACGAGGAACGTGGTGAAGGACGTCCCCGGCTCCATGACGATGAACGCCGCGATCGTCGGGATGAGCAGCAGCGACGCGGAGACGATGGTCCAGTTCCGGCCACCGAAGAGGGCGACGGCGAAGGTGTAGGGGACGCGGACGACGGCGCCGACGGCCGTGCCCATCGACACGAGGAAGAACTTGTCGGCCGGGGTGAGCCCGTACTCCGGTCCCATGAACAGCACCATCACGGACCACACTGTCCAGATGGAGAAGCCGATGTGCTCGGAGAGCACGGAGAAGAACAGGTTGCGGCGGGCGATCTTCTCGCCGGTCGCGTTCCAGAAGGCCTCGTTCTCGGGATCCCAGTGCTCGATCCAGCGGCCTCCCCTGCCGGGGGCGGGGGCTGTACTAGGGGCTGTCATGACGCCTCCACGGTGGTCCGGGGCTCGGGTGGTTCTTTTCGTGGTGCTGAGCGGTGATGAGTCCCGAAGGTAGGCAGAGCGCGTTTCCGCACTGTGGCTGTGGGTGACCGGAAGGGAACTTTGCTCTCACCCCGCGAGGAGGTGGGATGAGAGGTTACGCAGACGGAGGTCACGGCCAGAGCACGGCCAGGGGGCCGAGAGCCCCTCCTGAGGCCCCGGCCCCGCTGTCCTCCACCGGACCCCAGCACAGGGAACGGGAGGATCCGTAGGTACGGCCTGGCAACCGACGTACTCCCGAAGCTCGGCGCCGTCGACCTGTCCGAGGAAGAGGAAAACGACGACTGACGTGACAGAAAAACGGCCCGGCGCCCACCAGGGTGCCGGGCCGTCCCCCTCTCCTGAGCGAAGGCCGCGCCCGAGTACGCGTACCCGAGGCGAAAAAGACAGGTGCACCCGCCGAGGCCGCCGGCTACCCGGCTCCGGCGGCCTGCTGGACCGGATCGACTCGCTGCTCATCGCGCCGGCCGTCCTGCTCGTCCTC
The DNA here is from genome assembly GCF_033441795.1 of Streptomyces sp. ADMS. Classification (NCBI taxonomy): domain Bacteria; kingdom Bacillati; phylum Actinomycetota; class Actinomycetes; order Kitasatosporales; family Streptomycetaceae; genus Streptomyces; species Streptomyces sp. ADMS. The sequence continues at coordinate 84,436 of NZ_JAVFVX010000011.1, forward strand.
AGCTGAACCTCGTTCGCCCGCCGGACCGCCCCGGGCTCCCGCAAGCGGTCGTGAGCGGTCGTCTCACCCTCTCCGTCGCCCTCCCCCGCGCCTCGCCCCGTTCGGCCACAGCCGTGGGCTCCGCTTCGCGGCGATGTCCTCGATCCAGCCCAGCGTCAGGATCATCAGGCCGATCAGGGGCCAGACCAGAACGAACATCCACACCGTGTACGTCGCGTCCAGCGCGGACATCATCCCCTCGGTCATGAACGGGACGTCGTACAGGGGGTCGAGGATCGGGATCGTGGCCATGATCAGCAGGTTGTGCCAGAGATAGATCGTGACCGCTCGGTTGTTGGAGAGCGTGACCAGCTTGTCCCACCTCGCCAGGCGTCCCGGGAGTTCCTGCCACGAAGGGGAGTACTGGAGCAGGATCACCACGAACCCGAACGACCAGGTCGCCTGGGCCAGCGGAATGTCGTTCAGGTCCCAGCCGTCGGGGCTCTTGTGACCCGAGGCCCACCAGATACCGAAGGCCATGACCAGGGCCGCGCAGGACACGGACACATAGCGCGGGATCTGCTTCAGCAGGCCCTCGTGGTGGGCGAAGCCCAGCACCCAGCAGCCGCCGTACACCGCGAAGTCGGTCACCGCGTTGCCCGTCTCGCCGGGGATGGTGACCACTCCCGTACCGACGACCGCCGTCAGGGCCAGAGGAGCGAGCAGCGTCGGCCACGGGAACCGGCGGTACGCCCACAGCAGCAGCGGTGAGGCGATCACGAACCACAGGTAGGCCCGCAGGTACCAGAGCGGGCCCGCGGCCTGGACCGCCCAGGTGTCCTCCAGCACCCCCGACTTGGAGCCGATGCTCCACGGGAAGGGCGGGGCGCCGATCGGGACGACGTAGTTGAGCAGCTCGACCAGGCCCCAGGTGCCGCCGTGGCCGGAATCCCTGGCCGGGTTCCAGCCGCCGATGAACATCAGCGCCAGCACCACGGCGCTGAACGCCCACAGCGGGGGCAGCAGGCGCCGGATCCGGCCCCGGACCACCCCGAGGGCCGGCCGGTTCAGGGAACGGGCCATCAGGGAGCCCGCCAGCGCGAACATCACGCCCATGGACGGGAACAGCACGGTCAGCCACGCCCAGCCGAACAGGTGGTACACCACGACCCGGACCAGGGCGATGCTGCGGAGCAGGTCGAGATACCGGTCGCGGCCCGGCTTCTGCGCCCGGGGTGCGGTGGGCGGCTCGTCCGCTGTCGGCTGGCGCGGGACGTCGTACGACGGCGAGACCGTCGCGTCTTCCGGCGTCGTGGCGGCCGTATGTCGCTGGGTCATCCCACGGGCCTCCTGTCGTCGCTGCCGCTCGTCCGGGCGGCCGGTACGGCGTCCGGCGCCGCGCCGACGACGCCGGTGCGCCGCAGCTTCTGCCAGCGCAGGCGGCCGCCGGTGAGTGCGGTGATCCAGGACTGGAGCAGGACGACGTACATGAGCTGGCGGTAGAGGATCTGCTGGAGCGGCAGCGAGATGAGGTGGCTCATCTTCTCGCGGTCGAGCCGGAACGCGTAGGCCGCGCACATGAGCTGGATGGCGAGGACGCCCAGCCAGGCGAAAACGGTCTTCTCGGTCGGGCCGAACACCAGCCCGTAGAGCAGGAACACGTCGATCAGGGGGGCGAGGAGCGGCGCCACCACCATGAACAGCGACACGAAGGGCAGGCCCACGCGGCCGAAGCGGCCCGACGGACCCCGTTCGACGACGGAGCGGCGGTGCTTCCAGATCGCCTGCATGGTGCCGTACGACCAGCGGTAGCGCTGGGACCACAGCTGCTGGACGGATTCCGGGGCCTCGGTCCAGGCGCGCGCGTTCTCCGCGTACACGACCCGCCAGCCGTCGCGATGCAGGGCCATCGTGATGTCCGTGTCCTCGGCGAGCGTGTCGTCGCTCATCCCGCCGACCCGCTTGAGGGCGCTGCGCCGGAACGCGCCGACCGCTCCCGGGATCGTCGGCATGCAGCGCAGGACGTCGTACATACGGCGGTCCAGGTTGAAGCCCATCACGTACTCGATGTGCTGCCAGGCGCCGATCAGGGAGTCCTTGTTGCCGACCTTGGCGTTGCCGGCGACGGCGCCCACGCGCGGGTCGGCGAAGGGCTGGACGAGTTCACGGACGGTGCCCGGCTCGAAGACCGTGTCGCCGTCCATCATCACGATCAGGTTGTACCGGGCGTTCGCCACGCCCCTGTTGAGGGCGGCGGGCTTGCCCGCGTTGAGCTGGCGCACGACGCGTACGTTCGGCAGGCCCATGTTCTCGACGATGCGCGCCGTGCCGTCGCTCGACCCGTCGTCGATGACGATCACCTCGATGGGATGCTCGCTCCGCATCAGCGAACGCACGGTGGCCTCGATGCACTTGGCCTCGTTGTACGCCGGGACGAGCACCGACACCGGTTCGGTGATCGGCGGGCCCCAGCTGAAGTCGGGGCGCCGGGTGCGGCGGGCGTGGATGGCGGAGAGCAGCAGCATCAGGCCGAACCGGGTGAACACGAGGACGCCGATGATCGCGAGACCGACGACCAGCACGCCGGTGATCCCGTCGGAGGCCCGCACCAGGAAGGTCCACGCCTTGCCCTTCGCCAGTTCGACACCCGCGACCGGCGTGTGCGCGCTGGGCGCGTCGAGGGCCTCGGTGAGGTTGCGGAACTCGTATCCCTGCTTCTTCATGTCGGGCAGGAAGCGGCCGAGGGCCTCGACGGTCTGGTGGCGGTCGCCGCCGGAGTCGTGCATGAGGACGATCGCGCCCTTGCCGCCCTTGGGGGTGGCCTGGCGGATGATCGCGTCGACGCCCGGCTTGCGCCAGTCCTCGCTGTCGGTGTTGTTGACGACGGTGATGTAGCCGCGCCTGCCGATGTACTCCGTGACCGGCCACGACTTGTTGTCCATGGCGTCGGCGAAGGAGGAGTACGGCGGCCGGAACAGCGACGTACGGATGCCCGCCGCCCCGGCGAGCGCCAGCTGGTTCTGGGACAGCTCCCAGTCGATCCGGGCCTTCGACTGGAAGGAGAGGTCGGGGTGGTTGAAGGTGTGCAGCCCCACCTCGTGGCCCTCGTCCACCATGCGCTGTACGAGATCCGGGTAGCGCGAGGCCATGGTGCCGGTGACGAAGAAGACCGCGTGCGCGTCGTACTTCCTGAGGACGTCCAGAACCCTGGGGGTCCACTTGGGGTCCGGACCGTCGTCGAACGTGAGGACGAGCCGGTGGTCGGGCATCTGCAGGCTGGCGGTCCGGCCGCTTCTGGTGTCGATGACCGGGCCGCCCTCCAGGATCTCCTTCGGCACCCGGTCGGCGGAGGCCTCGGTCTGGATGCGGTGGTCGGCGAGGATTTCACTGTGCACGTACCCGCGCAGCATCAGCATCGCCATCAGGGCGACCAGGATGAGCGAGGGAAGCAGCAGGCGCATGGGCAGCCGTCGGCGCCGGGCGGTGCCACCGGCGCCGTTCCGGGCGCCGTGGCGGCGGGTGCGGGATGCCATCAGAGGTTGTTCTCCGGGGACGAGGAGACCAGAACGGGGCCGGCAGAGTCGGTGGACGTCCTGAGGATGTTCTTGTGGGCGGAACGGGCGGAACGGGGGGAGCGGGCGGAACGGGCGGGCCGGCGTCGGCCAGGAGCCATGGGAAGCCCCTAGGCCGTCGAGGTGGCCGGAGCCGATGAGGAGACCGGGTCGCCGGTGGACGGGGAATCGGTGGCACTCGGGTCGACGGGACTCTCGGCGATCGGATTCGGCTCGCTCGTACCGTCGGCGACCGTGCCGGTGTCGGTGCCGCCGTCGGTGGCCGGTGACTCCGACGGTTCGGGCGAGGAACCGCCGGTCTCCGACGGGCTCGGCTCCGGCGAGCTGGACACCGTCACGGACGGCTCGGGGTCCGGGTCGGGGGTGGTGACCCCGGTGTCGGGCTTGCTGGCGCTGGCCGAGGGCCTGGGCTCGACGGACGGACCCGGGGTCGCGGCGCTGGGCGAGGAACCCGGTGTGACGGCGGCGGAGCCCTGCGACGGTGTGACTCCCGCGCTCACCGGCGCCCCCGGGGTCGGCGTGACCCCGGCCGAGTCCGACGGCTGCACCGACTCGGCGGGCAGCGGCGTCGTCTCGACCTGACCGGCCGGCTGCTCGTCCTTCTGGCCCGGCACGGGCAGCCAGGGCGCGTTCGAGTTGCCCGACAGGAGGGTGGCGACGATGACGACGGCGTACACCGCGCAGGAGATGCCGACGGCGATGCCTATCCGGCGGTATCTGCGGCTGCGGCGGCCGGTCTCGTCGACGAAGACGGGACCGTCGCCGACCCCGTCGGCGTCCTGGCCGTCCTTGGCCTGCCGCACGAGGAACTCTTCGAGCTGCCGGCCCACTCCGTCGAGCTGGACGGTCACCTCGTGCGGGTCATGGGTGTGACCGGCCTCGACCGGGTTCTCCCATGGACGCTGGTAAGGGACGCCGAAAGAGATTCCGCTTTCCGCGGGCCGCGGCGGGGCGGCCGCGTCTCTCTGCCTGGGCACGGGCCCGGGATACCCGAGCTCGCTTCCGCTGCCGCCGGAAACCGCTTGCGCCTCCGCCGCGACCTCGGGCCACTGGGCCCCGGCTTCCGGCCCGTCGGGCCGAGCGCCGGAACGGGCCTCAGGTTGGGCGTCTTCGCGCCACTTCTTCACACGCACGCACATCCCCCCACGGGAACCTTTCGGGCGCGCGTACGATTCCGGGAATTTCGTACTATCTTTGTTCGAATCGGACCCCCATCCGATCCGAGCGCCCCCATTTATCACACTGCATCCGGGCCTCGAATGTAGCGCACATGGAGGTCCCGTGTTTGCCATGTGTTACTTGTGAGACCAAAAGATCTTGAGATCGATGGCCGGAATCCATCCGTCCACAGGCCTCCGCAACCACCCCTCCTCCTCCGCCAGCCGGGCAGCGGCCCGCCGGAGAGCGTCGACTGCGGGATGCGCCAGACCTTTCCGCCACACCAGCGACACGGGCGACAACGGGACAGGGTCGACCAGCGGGCGCAGCACCGTTCGAGGCATGGCCGGGAAGCCCACGACGGCCAGAACGGGGTTCCGCATCTTCGCCATGATCCGCTGGAACTCCTCGTCGCCCACAGCGAGCGGCGCGGGTGGCGCGATGCCGATGCCGCGTCCCTCGAAAAGCTGACGCGCGAGGTCGGTCCACTCCGGGGTCCGGGGGTTCCCCGCACCCGCGTACACGGTCTCCCCCGCCAGCGCGGCCAACGGCACCTCGGGCAGCGCGGCCAGTCGGTGGTCCTCGGGCAGGGCGACCGCCATCGGCTCGTAGCGCACGGGTTGCTGGTCCAGTTGCGCCCGCAACACCGGATCCAGGCCCGCGAAGCGCCCGAACGACGCGTCGAGCCGGCCCGCGAGCACCTCGCCGGCCGCGAAGGTGAGTCCGCTCTCGAACCGGGCCATCAGCTCATGCTCCGGGGCGAGTTCACGCGCCCGGTGCAGCACCCGCCGCCCGGTGGCCAGCCCCGGCGAGTTCAGGTCCACCAGCAGCGGCCGGGCCTCCCCGAACGCGGCCAGCAGCTCGTCGTGGGCCGTCAGCACCCGCCGGGCGTACGGCAGCAGCCGCTCACCGTCGGCCGACAGGGCCACCCGCCGGGTCGACCGTACGAAAAGTTCGGCGCCCAGCTCCCGTTCCAGGCGCCGGATGTCACGGCTCAGCGCCTGCTGGGCCACGTAGAGGCGGGCGGCGGCCCGGGTGAAGTGCAGCTCCTCGGCCACGGCGACGAAGGCGCGGAGGAGACGGGGGTCGAGGTGGTTCGGGGCAGGCATCCGGCGAATTTACATCGGGAGTGCGTCAATCGACCGGGAACAGGTGTTGGACCCCGTGATCGGCTCCGGGCGACGGTGAGCGCATGCCGCAGCCGTCACCCCGACCGCATCCCCGTCCGCGTTCCCGGCCACTCCCCGCCATGACCCAGGACACCCTGGTCATCGCCGACCTCGGCCCCCGCACCCGTACCCGTACGAAGGAAGCCCACCGCCCGTCCGGCCCGTACCGCCGCCTCTTCACCGTCCCCGGCGCCCGCGCCTTCACCGCCGGGAACCTGATCGCCCGGCTCCCCATGGGCATGTTCAGCGTGAGCGCGGTCATCATGATCGCCGGGTCGCGCGGCTCGTACGCCCTCGCCGGCGCCGTCACCGCGACCGGGCTCGCCGCGACGGCCGTGGTCGCGCCCTGGACCGCACGGCTCGTCGACCGCTGCGGCCAGGCCCGAATCGCCGTACCGGCCACTGCGCTTGCCGCCCTCGGCTCGCTCGCCCTGCTGCTCTGCGTGCACTACGACGCCCCCGACTGGACCCTCTTCGCCGCGTACGCCGCCACCGCCACGACGCCCAACACGGGCGGGATGTCACGCGCCCGCTGGGCCCATCTCCTGAACGGCGACGAGAAGGCGCTGCACACCGCCAACTCCTTCGAGCAGGCGGCCGACGAGCTGTGCTTCATGCTGGGCCCGGTCATCGCGGCCTTCCTCTGCGGGGCGTTGTTCCCGGAGGCGGGCACGCTGGTCGGGGCGGTGCTGATGATGACGGGCGTGCTGCTGTTCGCGGCCCAGCGGTCGACCGAGCCGCCCGTCCGGGTCCACGTCGAAGGGCTTCACCCGCGCGGTACGTCTCCGCTGCGCGCCCCCGGAATGCGCCCGCTGCTCGCCGTGTGTCTTGGCACGGGCGCGGTGTTCGGGTCGATGGAGGTCGTCACGATCGCCTTCGCGGACGAGCGGGGGCACCAGGCGGCGGCCGGTGCCGTACTCGCCCTCCAGGCGGCCGGATCGTGCGCGGCCGGACTGCTGTACGGGGCGCTGAAGCCGGCCGGGCCCGCCGCGCGGCGCCACCCCTGGTGCCTGGTCGCGATGACCGTACTCATGGCGCTCCCTCTGCTCGCCGCCGCCCTGACCGGCTCACTCCTCGTCCTCGCGGGCGCGCTGCTCATGGCCGGGACGGCCACGGCGCCCACGATGATCACGACCATGACACTGGTCCAGAGCCGCACCCCCGAGGACCGCCTGAACGAGGGCATGACCCTCGCGGTGACGGGTCTCCTCGGCGGCATTGCCTGCGGTTCGGCGGCCGGCGGCTGGGCGGCCGAACAGGTGTCCGCGACTGCGGGCTACGGCGTCCCCGTCGCGGCGGCGGTGTGCGCGCTGCTGCTGTCACTCGCCACGACCCGCCGGGCCAATTCGCGTATATCCCATTGACTCGTTCACACGCCACACATACCTTCGCCCATCGAAGCGCTTCGACACCAGGCATCGAATCGGTTCGACGACCCCTCCGTGACGGGTGACCTACGTCGTCCCGGTGAGCCGTGGGTGCCGTGGGTGCCGTGGGTGCCGTCAAGTGAAGGGGTACGGGCTGTGAAGTTCACCGACGGCTACTGGCTGCTGCGCGAGGGCGTCACCGCCGCCCACCCGGTCGAGGTCCTCGATGTGACGGACGCCGACGGCACGCTGGACATCCACGCACCGACCCAGCCCATCCGCCACCGCGGCGACCTGCTGAAGGGACCGGTCGTGACGATCAGCGCCCACGCCCCGATGCCCGACGTCATCGGCGTCACCTTCACGCACTTCACGGGCGAGCAGCCGCAGAGCCCCCGGTTCGAGGTACGGAGGGAGGAGTCGGCGGCCCACACGGAGTACGACGAGGAGCACGCGACCCTGACCTCCGGCACCCTCTCCCTCCGGGTCAGCCGCACCAGCCCCTGGCGCGTCGACTTCCTGGCCCACGGCCGCGTCCTCACCAGCAGCGGCCCCAAGGGCATGGGCATCATGCGGGACGCGACGACCGGGGCCCACTACCTGCGCGAGCAGCTGGGGCTGGGGGTGGGGACATCGGTGTACGGCCTGGGCGAACGTTTCGGCCCGCTGGTCAAGAACGGCCAGGTCGTCGACATGTGGAACGCCGACGGCGGCACGGCGACCGAACAGGCCTACAAGAACGTGCCGTTCTACCTCACGGACGCGGGCTACGGAGTCTTCGTCGACCACCCCGGCCGGGTCTCCTTCGAGGTCGGCTCGGAGGCGGTGTCGAGGGTTCAGTTCAGCGCCGAGACACAGCAGTTGACGTACTACGTGATCCACGGACCGACCCCGAAGGACATCCTCCGCAAGTACACGGCCCTGACCGGCCGCCCGGCGCTGCCACCGGCGTGGTCGTTCGGCCTGTGGCTCTCGACGTCGTTCACCACCTCCTACGACGAGGAGACGGTGACGTCGTTCATCGAGGGCATGCGGGAGCGCCGGCTCCCGCTGTCCGTCTTCCACTTCGACTGTTTCTGGATGCGCGAGTTCAACTGGTGCGACTTCCGGTGGGACCCGCGGGTGTTTCCCGACCCCGAAGGCATGCTCCAGCGGCTGAAGGCGAAGGACCTGCACATCAGCGTCTGGATCAACCCGTACATAGCCCAGCGCTCCCCACTCTTCGCGGAGGGCAAGGCACTTGGCCACCTGCTCCGCAGACCGGACGGCAGCGTCTGGCAGTGGGACCTGTGGCAGCCCGGGATGGCCCTGGTCGACTTCACCAGCCCGGCCGCCCGCGACTGGTACGCCTCGAAGCTGGAGGTGCTGCTCGCCCAGGGCGTCGACTGTTTCAAGACCGACTTCGGTGAACGGGTGCCGCTGGACGTGGAGTTCGCCGACGGCTCGGACCCGGAGCGGATGCACAACTACTACACCTACCTCTACAACAGGACCGTCTTCGACGTGCTGCGCAAGCACCGCGGCGAGGGGGAAGCGGTCGTGTTCGCGCGTTCGGCGACGGCCGGCAGCCAGCAGTTCCCGGTCCACTGGGGCGGCGACTGCGAGGCGACGTACGAGTCGATGGCGGAGTCGCTGAGAGGCGGACTGTCCCTCGGGCTCTCCGGCTTCGGCTACTGGAGCCACGACATCGGCGGCTTCGAGGGCACACCGAGCCCGGCGCTCTTCAAACGCTGGATCGCCTTCGGCCTCCTCTCCTCCCACAGCCGTCTGCACGGCAGTTCCACCTACCGGGTGCCGTGGCTGTTCGACGAGGAGGCCGTGGAGGTACTGCGGCTGTTCACCCGGCTGAAGCTGCGCCTCATGCCGTATCTGTACGAGGCCGCCCGCGCCGCCCACACGGAGGGCGTCCCCATGATGCGCGCGATGGTCCTGGAGTTCCCGGACGACCCCGGATGCGCCCACCTGGAACGGCAGTTCATGCTCGGCCCGGATCTGCTGGTCGCTCCGGTGTTCAGCGACGAGGGAGAGGTCTCGTACTACGTCCCCGAGGGCGAGTGGACCCACTTCCTGACGGGCAGGACGGTGACCGGACCCCGGTGGGTACGGGAACGCCACGGCTTCGACAGCGTGCCGCTGCTGGTGCGTCCCGGGTCGGTGATCCCGGTGGGCGCGGTGGACGACCGCCCCGACTACGCGTACGCCGACGGGGTCACCCTGCACGCGTACGGCCTGGAGCGCGGCGCCCAAGTGACAGTGCCGGTCGGGGACTCGGCGTTCACGGTCGTCCGCGAGGGCGACACGCTGCGGGCGTCGTGCAGCGATCCGTCGGCGCCGTGGGGACTGGCGGCGGGCAGACGTGAGGTGCGGGCGAAAGCGGGCACGGGGTTCCTGACGGTGGAACTGGGGTCGGTGGAGTCGGGGTCGGTCGAACCGGGAGACCAGTGATGGTGAAGATCACCGATGTGGCACGGCACGCCGGGGTCTCCCCGAGTACGGTCTCCTACGCGCTCAGCGGCAAACGCCCGATCTCCGAGGAGACCCGGCAGCGCATCGAACGTTCCATCCACGAACTCGGCTACCGCCCCCACGCGGGCGCCCGTGCCCTGGCGAGCAGCCGCTCCAACGTACTGGCACTGGTGATCCCGTTACGGACGGGCATCCACGTCCCGGTCGCGATGCAGTTCGCGGTGTCGGTGGTGACGGCCGCGCGCCGCCACGACCACGACGTGCTGCTTCTCACCCAGGAGGAGGGCGAGGGAGGTCTGCGCCGGGTGGCGGACACGGCCCTCGTGGACGCGCTGATCGTGATGGACATCCAACTGCACGACCCCAGGCTGCCGTTGCTGCGCGCGCTGGACCTCCCCTCGGTCCTGATCGGCTTCCCGTCCGACCCGGCCGGCCTGACCTGTATCGACCTGGACTTCAGGGCGGCGGGCGAGCTGTGCGTGGAGCGTCTGGCGTCCCTGGGGCACCGGGTGATCGCCCTGGTCGGCTCACCGCCCGAGGTGTACGTACGCCGGACCGCGTTCGCCCAGCGCGTGGTCCAGGGGTTCACGGCCGCGGCGGACCGGGGCGGGCTGTCGTCCTCGGTGCACCCCTGCGAGGCGACGCCGGCCGCGGCCCGGGTGGTGGCGGAACAACTCCTGCGCGAGCACCCGGCGTTGACGGGGGTCGTGGTCCACAACGAACCGATCCTGGAACCCCTGATCGACGCCTTCGAACAACTCGGGCTGAGAGTCCCCGGCGACCTCTCCATCACCGCGATCTGCCCGGACGACCTGGCCGAGAACCTCCCCGTACCGGTCACGTCGGTGGCCATACCGTCGGCGGAGGTGGGGTCGGGGGCCGTAGACCTGCTGATGAGGAAACTGAACGGCACGGGCCACGTCCCGGAGGCAACGCTGCTGCCACCCCGGCTGACGGAACGGGCGAGCACGGTGGCGCGGGGGGCACCGTGACTCAGCCCGCTTCTCGTCGTGCATCCGTCAGTCCAGGTGCTCGGGCTTCTCCTGGGGGCCTCCTGCAGTCCCTCGCCCCAGAGCGGTGAGCTGAAGTAACAGTCCGTAACGCCCTTCGTGCGCAAGGCACGCCAAGGGCCCCGCCGCTCGAAAGCGACGGGGCCCTTGGCACTGCATAACATGGGAATTGTGGAGATGGCGGGAATCGAACCCGCGTCCAACGGTGCGGAATCAGGACTTCTCCGTGCGCAGTTCGCTGTGCTTTTCTCGGCCCCGGCAATCACGCGAACAAGTCGCCGACGGGCCCAGTCACTGTTAGATTTCCCTCTTCACCCCGTGACCGGGATCAAGGTTTAGTCCCCTAGCTGATGCCAGGATCCGGGTCGGGAACACCCCCGGGCTGACACTCCCTTTAGTAAGGAGCAGGCTCGTCGCTACCTGAAATCAGGCGGCGAGGGAGAACTGCTGCTTGGGAGAATCGCTGTTGGAATTGGCGATTATTTTTTTCGGCCTGTGGTTTACGAGATCATGGCCGCTTCCTCGGCACGCTTCCCCTGCTTCGACAGCCGCTGTCGAAACCGATCATCCCCATGTTGTTTTTTCAAGTCCTCCGAAGAGGAGTCCCTCCGGGGAGGGACACACGCACCCTCGGTGAGGTGCAGTTGCCATCGTACGTGAACAACGCACGACGATGCCACCGAATTCCCGGCGCTACGCGCTCTGCTGCCTGCGCCGCACGGCCGAGACAGCCCGGTCCGTCTCGCGCCGGTCCTGCTTCTCCCGCAGCGTCTGCCGCTTGTCGTACTCCTTCTTGCCTCGCGCCAGCGCGATCTCGATCTTCGCCCGGCCGTCCTTGAAGTACAGGGCGAGGGGCACGATCGCGTGACCCGACTCCTGCGACTTGGACTCCAGCTTCTCGATCTCCGCGCGGTGCAGCAGCAGCTTCCGCTTGCGCCGGGCGCTGTGGTTGGTCCAGGTGCCCTGGCTGTACTCCGGCACGTGCACGTTGTGCAGCCACGCCTCGTGCCCGTCGAGCTGGACGAAGCCGTCGACGAGCGAGGCCCGCCCCTGCCGCAGCGACTTCACCTCGGTACCGGTGAGGACCAGACCGGCCTCGTAGGTGTCGATGATGGCGTAGTCGTGACGCGCCTTCTTGTTCTGGGCGATCAGCTTGCGCCCTTTTTCCTTAGCCATAGTGCCGCCCATTTTCGCACTAGGAGGGCGCTGGAGGGAAAGCCGATTACGAGGGGTCGCCCAGACCGCTGAGTACGGTCTCCGCCTGCTCCAGCGCTCCCTGGCCGGCGTCGAGGTCGGGCGTGAGGCCCACGCCGTCGACGCCCCGCCCCGACGGGGTGCGGTAGTGACCGACGGTCAGTTCGGCGACGGAGCCGTCGGGCAGCCGGCTCGGCATCTGCACCGAGCCCTTGCCGAAGGTCCTGGCGCCCACGACGACCGCCCGGCCGCGGTCCTGGAGGGCGCCGGTGAGCAGCTCGGCCGCGCTCATCGTGCCGCCGTCGACGAGGGCGACCAGCGGTCTGGTGGTGTCGCCGCCCGGATCGGCGTGCAGGGCGCGCTGCTCGCCGTTGACGTCGTACGTGGCGACCAGGCCGCCGTCGAGGAAGGCGGAGGCGGCGGTGACGGCCTCGGCGACCAGCCCGCCCGAGTTGCCCCGCAGGTCGAGGATGATCCCGGCGCCGGCCGGAGCCTCCCGTACGGCGGTCCGCACCACCTCACCGACGCCCTTGGTGAAGGCGGCGACCCTGATGACGGTGGCCTTGCTCTCGGCGACCTGCCGGACGGTCGCGGAGTCCGTGGAGAGCCGTGCCCGGCGTACGGTCTCGCTCCACGCGCGCGTGCCACGTTCCAGCCCGAGGCGGACGGTCGTACCGGCGGCGGCGTCCTGTGCGTCACCGCGGAGTAAGGAGACGACCTCGGTGACCGGCCGTCCGTCGACCTCCCTGCCGTCCACACTCCGCAACCGGTCTCCGCTACGGATGCCGGCGACGGCCGCGGGCGACCCGGCACGCACCCTGGTGACCTCGATACGACCGCCCCGCTCGCGCCGCGCCCACAGCCCGACGCCCGTGTACTGGCCGTCGAGGGCCTCCTCCAACTCCTCGTACTCCCCCGGGGAGTACACCGCTCCCCAGCGGTCCCCGCTGCGGCTGACTGCGCGCTCGGCGGCCTCCATGGGGGACTTGCCGTCGGCCATGGCCTCGGCGGCAGCGGCGGCGACGTCCTCGTGGTGTCCGGCGGGGGCGGCGGCGCGGACCGTGTCCGGGAGGGGGGGCTTGCCCTCGACGGGCTCGGGGAGCGAGCCGGTGGCCGCGCCGGCGACCAGGACACTGGCGAAAAGCAACGTCAGAGCCGCCCCGCGGCCTGCGCGGCGGGGCTGTGTGAACAGGTCGCGGCCCGACATGCCGGTGAGTCTAGGACAACGCGAAGGGCCGTACGGTCGGTTGACCGAACGGCCCCCTTGTCATGCGTCACACCTTCAGGTACTTGCGCAACGCGAAGAACGCGGCCAGCGCGGGCATCAGCACGCTCGCGGCGAGGATCAGCGGCAGCTTCGTCAGTACGGCGTCCCAGCCCAGGAAGGTGATCAGGTTGAGCTTCGAGGACAGCGCCATGCCGTGGTCGATGGTGAAGTACCGGCCGACGACCAGGAAGACACAGGCAAGCCCGCCGCCGATCGCACCGGCGACCGCGGCCTCCATGATGAACGGTGCCTGGATGTAGAACCCGGAGGCGCCGACGAGCCGCATGATCCCGGTCTCACGCCGACGGCTGAACGCCGAGACACGCACCGTGTTGACGATCAGCAGCAGGGCGACGACCAGCATGAGCGCCATCACCCCGAGCGCCGCCCGGTTCATCAGGTTCAGCAGTTCGAAGAGGTTGTCCAGGATGCCCTTCTGGTCCTGCACGGACTGCACCCCGTCGCGCCCGTCGAACGCGGTCGCGATGACCTGGTACTTCTCCGGGTCCTTGAGCTTGATCCGGTACGACTCCTGCATCTGGTCCGGGGTGAGCGAACTGGCCAGCGGGGAGTCGCCGAACTGCTCCTTGTAGTGCTTGTAGGCCTCGTCCGCCGACTCGTACGTGACCGCCTGCACGACCGAGTCCATCTTCTTCAGATCGGCGAGGATCTGCTTCTTCTGGTCGCCTGTCACCGCGCCCTTGGCACAGTTCGGGTCGGACTCGGCGTCGCTCTTGTTGCAGAGGAACACCGAGACGTTGACCTTGTCGTACCAGTAGCCCTTCATCGAGCTGACCTGGTCGCTCATCAGGAGCGACCCGCCGAACAGGGCGAGCGACAGGGCGACGGAGACGATGACGGCGAACGTCATCGTCAGATTGCGACGGAGACCGACACCGATCTCCGACAGTACGAACTGGGCGCGCATGGCGTGCTCAAGCCTTTCCGGGGACTCCGAGGACCGTCAGGGTCACTGACCGCCAGTGACCGTCAGTGCTGGTAGCCGTAGACGCCGCGCGCCTGGTCGCGGACGAGACGGCCCTTCTCCAGCTCGATGACGCGCTTGCGCATCTGGTCCACGATGTTCTGGTCGTGCGTCGCCATCACCACGGTGGTGCCCGTCCGGTTGATCCGGTCGAGCAGCTTCATGATGCCGACGGAGGTCTGCGGGTCGAGGTTGCCGGTGGGCTCGTCGGCGATCAGCAGCTTGGGCCGGTTCACGAAGGCCCGCGCGATGGCGACACGCTGCTGCTCGCCACCGGACAGCTCACCGGGCATCCGCTCCTCCTTGCCGCCCAGCCCGACGAGGTCGAGCACCTGGGGCACGGACTTGCGGATCTCGCCCTTCGACTTGCCGATGACCTCCTGCGCGAAGGCGACGTTCTCGGCGACCGTCTTGTTCGGCAGGAGCCGGAAGTCCTGGAACACCGTCCCCAACTGGCGGCGCATCTGCGGCACCTTCCAGTTGGACAGGCGTGCGAGGTCCTTGCCCAGGACGTGCACCTGACCGTGGCTGGCGCGCTCCTCGCGGAGGATCAACCGCAGGAAGGTGGACTTTCCGGAGCCGGAGGACCCGACGAGGAAGACGAACTCACCCTTCTCGACCTCCAGGGTGACATCCCTGAGGGCGGGGTGGCTCTGCTTGGGGTAGAGCTTGGAGACGCTGTCGAATCGGATCACGGATACACCACGGACCATCGGGGGCAGGTGACCGTGACCATACGCGAACCGAGCGCGGGAGCGCAGGCGCGGGAGGGCTTTGCACAAGGCTTGTGCCCTTTTGTGCCGGCCGGGGGCGGCCCCGCGACCTCGACTGAGCCGAGGGAGCGCTGGGCAGGATAAGGCGAGCCGCGCCGAAATCCGCGGAACCTGGCACAGTGGGGTGGGGAACGGTTGCGTTCCCGGAAGCGTTGTGTAAGCGAAAGCGGCGCAAGGAGGGCAAGGCGCATGACGTACGACCGATTGGTGTGCGCGAACTGCGCGGCGCCCGTGAGCGAGGGACGCTGTCCCGTCTGCCGGGCCAACCGCGAGCGGTTGCAGCAGGAGAGCCCGTTCGCCGGACTCAACCCGATGGCGCTGATCGCGCTGCTGGCGGTGCTGATCGCGGCACTGGCACTGCTGGCGCACCAGACGGCATAGCCCGAGCACAGTCCCAGCCACTGGAGCACACGAAGGGCCCGGAGCGACGATGCTCCGGGCCCTTGCGTGTACGCGCTACTGGGTACTGCTTACCGGTACTGCCGGTAACTGCTAGGCCGCAGCGCCGCCGCGGCCACCCACGAGGCGCGGGAGGATGCGGAAGGCGATACCGCCGGCGATCATCGTGGCGGCACCGATGATCAGGAAGGTCGTCTCGGCGGCACCGGTCTCGGCGAGTTCGTCACCCGACCCCTGGGCAGCGGTGTCCGAGCCCGTGTCGGTGAGAGCCGAGGAGCCCTCGTCCTGGGTGGAGGTGTTGGAGCCGCCGTCGGTGTCGGTGTTGTCGCCGCCGTCGGTGTCATCGCCGGGGTCCGTGCCGGAGTCGTCCGTCGGCGTGGAGGTCGGGTCCTCCTCGGTGGGCTCGCTCGGCTCGGTGGAGGGCTCCTCCGGCTCCGAGGGCTCCGGGTCGGCCGTGGTGGGGTCCGGGTCGGGCTCCGGGTCGGGCTCCGAGGGCTCGGGGTCCGCCGTGGTGGGATCCGGAGCCGGCTCGCTCGGGATCACGCTCGGGGGAGTACTCGGAGTCGTTTCCGGGTCCGGGCTCGGCGTACCGGCACAGACCACGACCAGGTCGCACTCGTCGGCGGAGGCGATGCCCGCGGCGGTGAAGGACGCACCAGCGGCGATCACCGCTCCGGCCGCGATCCGCGCGACCCGGATCCGCGTCTTGTTCGTCATATGGCTGCTACCCCCATGTAGCTGAAAATCATCAGTGGAGCCGCGCTCGGGGCGGTGATCGACAGGGGCGGCAGTGAGCGCTCCCGGTTCACATGCGCCCCAGAGATACGCATGCCGAGCGTCACCCTTTCGATTTTCCAAGGGAACGTCAAGGTCGTTGCGTACGCAATGTCCGCTTGTTCCTCCGTTGCCGCACATCGGATCCTGTGAGTGTGACGTAAAACCCAGACATCCCCCGGCACAAAGCAACCGCCGCCCGGTGGGCGGCGGTTGCTTTGTCGATAAGGAGGTCTGCGGGGAGTTCTACTTCTCCTGCTGCTTGCGCCAGCGAATCCCGGCTTCGAGGAAACCCTCGATCTCACCGTTGAACACGGCCTCGGGGTTGCCGACTTCGTACTCCGTCCGCAGGTCCTTGACCATCTGGTACGGGTGCAGGACGTACGAACGCATCTGGTTTCCCCAGGAGTTGCCGCCGTCGCCCTTGAGGGCGTTCATCTTCGCCTGCTCCTCCTGGCGGCGCCGATCGAGGAGCTTGGCCTGGAGGACGTTCATCGCGCTCGCCTTGTTCTGGATCTGCGACCGCTCGTTCTGGCAGGAGACGACGATGCCGGTGGGGAGGTGGGTCAACCGCACCGCGGAGTCGGTGGTGTTGACGCCCTGGCCGCCGGGGCCGGACGACCGGTAGACATCCACCCGCAGTTCGGACTCGTCGATCTCGATGTGGTCGGTCTGCTCGACCACAGGCAGGATCTCCACACCGGCGAACGAGGTCTGCCGGCGACCCTGGTTGTCGAAGGGCGAGATGCGTACGAGGCGATGGGTGCCCTGCTCCACGGACAGCGTCCCGTAGGCGTACGGCACCTGGACGGCGAAGGTGGTCGACTTGATACCGGCCTCTTCTGCGTACGACGTCTCGTAGACCTCGGTCTTGTAGCCCTTCTGCTCGGCCCACCGCAGATACATGCGCTGCAGCTTCTCGGCGAAGTCGGCGGCGTCCACGCCACCGGCCTCCGCGCGGATGTTGACGAGGGCCTCACGGGCGTCGTACTCGCCGGAGAGGAGGGTGCGCACCTCCATCTCGTCGAGTGCCTTCCTGACGGAGGTCAGCTCGGCCTCGGCCTCGGCGCGGGTGTCCGGGTCGTCCTCCTCCTCGGCCATCTCGAAGAGCACGCTCAGATCGTCGATCCGCCCGCGCAGCGCCTCGGCCTTCCTCACCTCCGCCTGGAGGTGGGAGAGCTTGCTGGTGATCTTCTGCGCTTCCTCCGGGTCGTCCCACAGGGACGGCGCTGCCGCCTGCTCCTCGAGCACGGCGACATCCGCCCTCAGCTTGTCGAGGTCCAGGACGGCCTCGATCGACTCCATGGTCGAGGAGAGGGACTTGAGCTCTTCGGATACATCGACGACTGCCACGACACCAGCGTAACGGCTCCGCCGAGCGGCAGACTTTCGGCGCCGTGTCTTCGGCGGGGCCGGCAACGGGGGGCAGGGTCGATGCAGCCCAGGCCGCGTCTACCACCCGCCCACCCGTTCACCGCATCCTGTCCGGCCCGGGCGCGGGCATCGCGGCCCGTCTCACGATCGAGGGCCCGCCCCCTTCATCCCCAGCTTCTTTCCCGCCCACCCGCCCAATCGCCCCCACCGCTTCCACAGCACACGCGGCACCCCTCCAGCCCGTCCGGCGACCGAGGACGAGCGCGTTTCAGCGCGAAGGGGGGGCCGGGGCGCAGCCCCCAGGAATGGGACGTGACGGGACGGGTAGGGGCGGCGGGGGCGAGAACACACACCTCACGGTGACGCCGGCGCCGAGTTCCTCGTGTCCTGGGGCGTCGCCCCCGCGTCGTCCCCCGTCGTGGCCACCCACGTACCGACCCCCACCGCGGTCACCAGCACCACCGCAGCCACCCCCAACGTCGCCCTGCGCCGCCGCGCCGAAGCCCGGTGCCGGGCCGAGCCCGGACGCGGGGCCCCCGCCGACCGCGGCACACGCGCCGTGCCCAGCGCCCCGCCCGCCAGCTCGTCCGGCCCCGGCACCCGCATCGACGTATGCGTGTCCCGGTTCGAGTCCGGCTTCGCCCCCCGCACCAGAGGCACCGCACCCCGCCGCACCCGCTCCCCCGCCGCCACGGACACCTCGTCGTACGCCTCGTCCCGCGAAGCCTGCCCCTGCCCCCGGCCATGACCCTGACCATGGCCCGGCTCCGGCCCGTCCTCCGACTCCGGTTCGTCCACGTCCAGCGGCGGCATCCCCACCAGCAACGGCAACTGCTCCCGCAGCCGCACCCCCAGCTCCGACGCCCGCAACCGCGACGCCGGCGCCTTCGCCAGGCACTGCACGATCAGCTGCCACAGTTCCTCGGGAATCCCGGGGAGGGGAACCACCGTCTCCGTCACATGCCTGCGCAGCACCGCGCCCGGGTGACCGCCGCCGAAGGGCGTGAAGCCGGCCAGCAGCTCGTACAGGACCGTCGCCAGCGCGTAGATGTCGACCGCCGCGCGCGGTGGCAGACCTTCCACGATCTCCGGCGCCAGATAGTCCGGCGTACCGATGATCTTCGTGGCCTTGGTCCGCCGCGGTGAGTCGATCAGTTTCGCGACGCCGAAGTCCGTCAGGAGGGCGGGGTGCGAGCCGCCGGGGCCCAGGGGACCCTGCATGTCCAGCAGGACGTTCTCCGGCTTCACGTCGCGGTGCACGACCCCGGCGGCGTGCGCGGCGGCCAGTCCGTCCGCGATGTCGGCCACTATCGCGACCGCCGCCTCGGGCGCGAGCCGGCGCTCCCGGTCGAGCCGGGTGCGCAGGTCCGTACCCCGCACCAGGTCCATGACGAGCGCGAGGTCGTTCCCGTCGACCACCAGGTCCCGTACGGAGACGATGTTCGGATGCTCCAGGCCGAGCAACGCGGTCCGCTCCTGCACGAAGCGGCCGACGAGTTCCTGGTCCGACGCCAGATCCTCGCGCAACAGCTTGACGGCGACGGGCCCCTCGGGTCCCTCGCCCAGCCACACCGTGCCGGCGCTGCCCCGCCCCAGGATCTGGTTGGCGGTGTACCGGCTGCCGATCTTCCGTGCCAAGACTGCTCCTACAGACGCGTGTTGCCGACGCTGGGCCGATCCGGGTCGTACCCCCGGCGGCTACGCCGCGGGCCCCGGACCTCCAGCCGACAGACCCCGGCCTCAGCCGATACTGCGCCGATCCGGGGGTGACCCCGGACCCTCAGCCGACGAGACCTCGGCCTCAGCCGACAAAACTACGCGTCCGGAGCCCCAACCTTCACCGCCGGGACGGAAATCACCCGCCAGGTGTCGACAAATCTCCAGAGTCGCACCGGAATGACGGCCGGAGCACCGCCCGTCTGCTCCCCAGATGCCCCGGCTACCACCCGATTGCCCGGACGGCAGCCTCACAGCCGGGCCGCCGGGGCACTACTGCCCGACGTCCCCGGAACCCCCGCCCAGCTCCCCTACCCACCCGCTGACCGTGTCGATCAAGTCGCCGAGTTGCGCGAAGAACCCCTTCGTCGATCCGATCCATCCCTGCAGCGGGCTCAGTTCCCAGATCAGCCACGCGGCGACGAACAGGATGATGATCGTGAACAGGCACCCCTTGAGGCAGCCGAGCCCGGGGATCTTCATCGGGTTGGCGCTGCGCTGCCGGGGTTCCCTCGGCTCCCTGGGCGGCCGGCCCTCGGGCCGCTGAGGGCGCTGGGGCTGCTGGGGTTGCTGAGGCGCGGGCGGCGCGTACCGCTGCTGCGGCTGGTGTTGAGGCGGCGCGTACTGCTGTTGCTGGGGCGGCTGCCCCTGTCCGGGCCCCTGGGGATACCCGTATCCGGGCTGCGGCTGCGGCCCCCGCTGCTGACGCGACGGCGGCTGCTGCTGGTACGGCGGCTGCTGGGGCTGTTGCTGCGGCGGCCGGCCCGGCTCTCGCTGGGGGCGGCGGCGCAGTGGGTCCTCGCCGGGGTCCAGGTACTGGATCTGCGTCTGCTCGTTGCGGTCGCGGGCGGCACGCAGCTGGTTCTGCCAGGGGTGCGGCTCCTGGGGCCCTCCGCCAGGCTGGTTCTGCGGCACGGGCGGCATGACGGCCGTGGGGTCCGCGGCGCCCACGGAACCAAGCCCCCCGGTGTGCGGCAGCACGCTGGTGGCGGCGTTCGGGTCGTACGCTCCCGGCGCGCCCGCGCCGTGCGGCAGCACCTGCGTCGGGTCGCCCGACCCGGGCACCGCGGTCGGCGCGGGATCGGGTGCGAGCAGATGCACGACCCCTTCGGCCGCCGCGATCTGCATCGAGTTGGAGTGGACGCCGATGCCCTCGGCGACGACGCGGAGCCCGCGCGCGAGGTTCTCGGCGCTGGGCCGTTCGTCCGGGTTCTTGCGCAGACAGCGCTCGATGACCGTCCACAGGGGTTCGGGCACGGTCGAGGGGCGGCGCGGCTCGGCGGTGAGGTGCTGGTGCAGTACCTCCAGGGCGGACCCGCCGCCGAACGGCGGACGGCCGGTGACCAGCTCGTACATCAGGATGCCGGCGCCGTAGATGTCGACGGCGGAGGTCTGCGGGCGGCCTTCGGCGGACTCCGGGGCGACGTACGCGGGCGTGCCGACGAACTCGTGGGTACGGGTGAGGCCCGGGGAGTCGGCGAGGCGGGCGATGCCGAAGTCGGTGAGCATCGGGTGCATCCGGCCGTTGTCCTGCATAAGCAGGACGTTCGCCGGTTTCAGGTCCCGGTGCACCACACCGTCGGCGTGGCTGACGGCGAGCGCGTCGGCGATCTGGGCGGTCAGGAGGGCGGCGGCGACGGGCGTGAACGGACCGTTCTCCCGCAGGTAGCGGTGCAGGTCGGGCCCGTCGATGAGGTCCATGACCAGCGCCAGCAGATCGCCCTCGACCACCAGGTCCCGTACGCGGACGATGTTGGGGTGGATCAGCCGCAGCAGCACGGACCGCTCGCGCAGGAAGCGCATCACGATGTCCGCGTCGTTGGCGAGCTCCTCCTTGAGGACCTTGATCGCCACGGTCTCGCCGGGCTGGCCGGGCACGGCCGCCTCTGCTCCCGCGGTCTCCCGCTGGCGGGCGCGCCAGACGGTGCCTGTGGCGCCGCGTCCCAGCGGCTCCTCAAGGAGGTACTTGCTCCCTACCGGCCGCACGTCGTGGCTCCCTTACATACGTACATCCCGTACACGGTGTTTCCGACCCACTGTAGTGCCGCTCTCCCAGGACACCCCGGGCAACGGCCGCCGTCCACAGACGGCTACGTACCGCGTCCTTCGCGCGTTCGATGAAAAGACATGGGAAAGCGTCGGAAAGTCGTGGGGAAAGACGTCTCGATCGGTCGTCCCGGTTGCCGAATCCGGAACGTGACCGATCTCAAACCGATAACCAAACCGATCCCAAACGGACAGCGGCCTGTCCCCGGTCAGGCACTTTTACGGGCAGAGGCGACCATTCAAGATCACTTATCGGTGGGGGGCGGGCGCGTTGTCAGTGGCAGGTGGGAGGATGCCTCCAGAACTGGCCGACGTGCTCGTGTGCGGTGGGGGAAGTCCGCGGTGGTGGGACCCGTGGCGTGGCTTCGTCCTCCTTCCCGGGTGCCCGCGCAGAAGGGACCTCTGACGGCGATGCAGATCCGGCTGACCGTCGTAGACCCGCTGGGCCCGCCCTCGGAGCCGTGGGCACGCGCCGCGAGCTGCGACGTGCTGGTCACCGCTCCCGCCGGCACGGCGCTCGCCGCGGTCGCCTCCGCCCTGGCGTCGGGGGTCGCGGGGGACGGGGGTTCGTCCCTGCCAGAGCGTGGCCGGGACCGCGAGAGCGGCGGCGCGGTGGTGCTCTACGCGGGCGACCAGCGCCTCGACACCCAGCGCTGCACCCTCGGCGAGCCCCCGCTGGTCGACGGCGCCGTGCTGGCCCTCGGCACCCCCGCCGAGCCCGAACCGCACCCCGAGGCGGACGAGGTGGCGGCGCAGCTGCACGTGGTCGCGGGACCGGACGCGGGCGGGGTCCATCTGCTGCACGGCGGCCAGATCACCATCGGCCGCTCCGCCGACGCCGACGTCCCGCTGGACGACCCGGACGTCTCCCGGCTGCACTGCGCGGTCACGGTCGAGGCGGACGGCCGCATAGCGGTCGCGGACCTCGGCTCCACGAACGGTACGACCCTGTCCGGCACCCGCCTCGGCACCCGCCCGGTCCGCCTCGCGCCGGGCGCGCTGCTGCGCATCGGCGAGTCGGCACTGCGGCTGGCTCCCCCCGGGGACGCGGGCGCGCGCGCCGGCACGACTCCCGACGGTGAGGGCCATGTGCGCGTGAGCGTCGCCCAGGGGCAGCCGGAAATTCCGGGGCGTACGGCGGGCGGGCCGCAGAACACGCAGGACACCGAGGACACGCACGGCAGGCGGTCCTCCCCCACGACATCCCCCTCTCGTCCGTCGCCCGCGCGCGTGCAGCCCGGCGGCACCGCGAAACCGCCCTCCGGTGAGACCCATCACGCCTACGGTTCGGCGAGCTGGGGAGCGGCCGGGAGCGTGCCCGAGCCGCCCGGCAGTCGGGGCTCGGCGCAGCCGCTCGTCCCGGGGCAGGGCCGGGCACCGCGGATCGAGAACCGGGGGGCCACCGGCGCGGCGGGCACGGCCAGGGCGACGGGCGGTGCCGGGGACACCCACGGCGCCGGGTTGTCCATGCCGGGAGCGGCGTCCGGGGCTGCCCCGGTACCGCCGGCGCGCTCCCATGACGAGGACGAGGCTTCCGCAGGCAGTGGCCGCAAGGGGACGCCCCTGCGGGGGACGGACGTTCCGCAGGGTGTGCGCAGGCGCGGTGGGCTCTCCAAGTGGGCACGGCGACTGACCGGCGGGCGCACGGAGCAGGAGACGCCCGAGGGCGAGATGTCCTACGACGACGAGGAGCCGGTGTCCGGCCAGGCGGCCCCGGAGTCCGCGGGCGCCGTACCGCAGGCACCGGAGAGCTGGCCCGACCCGGCGGCGCTGCTGCTGACGGCCCTGGGCCCCGGCCCCCGGCTCTGGGAGCGCGGCCCGGGACACCCGGAAGCGCTCACGGTCCGGCTCGGTACGGCGGACCGCGCGGCCCCCGACGGCTCGGGACTGCTGCCCGCCGTACCCGTGACCGCCGGGCTGCGTGAGGTCGGGGCGCTGGGCCTGGCGGGACCGCGCGCGCGGCTCGCGGGGCTGGCCCGCGCGGTGGTGGCCCAACTGGCCTCGCTGCACTCCCCCGATGCCCTGGAAATCGTCCTGATCAGCACGGACCGCTCGCGCACCGCGGAGGAGCGCACCGCCGAGTGGTCCTGGCTCGGCTGGCTCCCGCATCTGCGCCCCGGACACGGCCAGGACTGCCGTCTCCTCCTCGCCTACGACCGCGAACAGGCCACGGCCCGCGCGGACGAACTCCTGCGGCGCCTGGAGGACCACGACATGGAGACGGCGGCGAAGAGCCCCGTCTCCGGCGGCGGAGAAACAGACCGGAGGGACGACCGGGGAGACCGGGGCGCCCCCCAGGGAGCGGCCCGGCGGCCCTCCTGGGCCCGGGACGACGACGCCGGGTCTGCGGACGGTTTCGCGGGGCCGTACACCGTGGTCGTCGTGGACGGGGACCCGGGCGGTGCCGCGGTCCGGGAGGCCGTCGCACGGCTGGCACAGGAGGGACCGCGGGCCGGGATACACGTCGTGTGCCTCGCGGAGACGGAACCGGCATCGCCCGCGTCGCCGGTGACGGACACGTACGAGGCGGCGTGCGCGGCCTCGCCGCCGTTCCGCGAGTGCGGGGCGGTGGCGCTGCTCGGCGGTGACGTGGCCACCGCGCTGCATGTGATGCGGGTGGCACGGGCGGGGGTGACGGCGCCCGGGCGGACGGACTCCGCCGCCGCGGACTCCGCCGGCGCGACGGGCCGGACGCCCGCCGGGAGCGCCGGGCTGGTCGGGCAGGGTTCCGTCGCCGCCGTGGACGCCGTGTCCCTGGCCTGGGCCGAGCGGTTCGCGCGGGCGCTGGCCCCGCTGCGCACCGACGGTGCCGCCGGGGGCCGGCAGCAGCGGGTCTCCGCACCGTTGCCGCAGGCGGCGCGGCTGCTCGACGAGTTGGGGCTCGCCCGGGCCACCCCGGCGTCCCTGATGGCCCGTTGGGCGGACGCGGCCGACGACAAGGAGACGCTGGGCGGCCGGGCGTGGGCCGTACTCGGGGCCGGCCCGCGCGGTCCCGTCGGCGTGGACCTCGCGGTCGAGGGGCCGCATCTGCTGATCGAGGGACCGCCCGGAAGCGGGCGTACGGAGCTGCTGCGGGCGGTCGTCGCGTCGCTGGCCGCCGCCGAGCGGCCCGACCGGCTGGGCATCGTGCTGATGGACGGCCGGGACGGCACTGGTGGGAGCGGTGGCGGCGGGGGCGCCCAGCACGGGGAGGGGCTTCGGGTGTGCACCGACCTTCCGCATGTCACCACCCACCTCACGGCCAACGACCCTGTCCGGATGCGGGAGTTCGCCCAGTCGCTCAGCGCCGAGCTGAAGCGGCGGGCCGAGTTGCTCGGGCGGGTCGGTTTCACGGAGTGGCACACCGGCAACGGACGCGAACTGTCCGGCCGGATCGGGCCGCAGCGGTCGGGGTCGAGCACGCACGGTTCGGGAGGCGCGGGAGCGGGGGCACGGACGGAGACGGGGCCGGTATCGGGGCCGGGAGCAGGGGCCGGGGATCTCGATACGCCGCCGAGTTCGACGTTGCGGCTGCGGCCGGCGGCGAGTCGGCGGCGTACGGAGACACCGCCCCTGGCCCGTCTCGTGGTGGTCGTGGACGATCTGGACGCGTTGGTGTCGCCGGCGCTGGGGTCGCCGGGGCGGCCGTCGGCGGGGTCCGTGGTGCGGGCGTTGGAGGCGGTGGCCCGGGAGGGCGAGCGGCTCGGGGTGCATCTGGTGGCCGCGGCGGGCGGCGGTGGGCGTACCGCGGAGACGGAACTGGCCCGGGGGGCCGCGCTGCGGGTCGTGCTGGACGCGCCGACGCCGGGGCCGGACGAACCCGCGGCCGGGCGGGGGCGGTTGAGCGGGTCGGACGGGAGGGGGATCCCGTTCCAGGGGGGGCGGGTGACGGGGCGTATCCCGCGTACGGCGACGCTGCGGCCGACGGTGGCCGCGCTGGACTGGCAGCGCATGGGTGATCCGCCGGCGCGTCGGCCGGTGCGTGAACTGGGCAACGGGCCCACGGACTTGGCTCTGCTGGCCAGCGCGCTGGAACGAGCGGCGCGCTCGGTGTCGGCGGCGGAGGTGCCGTCGCTGCTGTGACAGAGGGCGGGTTTTCCTCGCCCCCGCCGCCCCTACCCGTCCCATCCTGAACCTGGGGGCGTTGCCCCCAGACCCCCTACGGCCCTGAACGGGCCTCGTCCTCGAACGCCGGACGGGCTGAGATACTCGGACCTGGCCTGCAGAAACAGCGCGGGCGGGCGGCAAAGAAGCTCGGGCCGAGC
>NZ_JAVFVX010000011.1:110028-123114 GCF_033441795.1 Streptomyces sp. ADMS
GCGGGCGGGCGGCAAAGAAGCTCGGGCCGAGCCGGCCCCGCCCTCGAACGCCGGATGAGTCGAGGTGCCTCGACCCGTTCCGGAAAGACGCGGCGAACCGGTGAACGGGTGCGTGGGGAAGCAGTTCGAGGGCATCCGGCAAACGGGCCGAGACGGGTGGGTGGGTGGGAAACCAAGGACACGACGCGGTCACGATCACCCTCTTGACACCGCAGGCACACTTGCCGACCCCAACTACCCGGCGTAGACCAGACCGCACGGGACAGCGCCGAACACGTTCACCGCCGAACGACGAACGGGGCAGACATGCGCAACACTCTTCGTACACGCACCCTGACCGCCCTCACCGCCACAGCACTAGCCCTCACCCTCACCTCCTGTGGCTCCGACGACGACAACCCTGACGACTCAGGCACCGACACCAGCACCGGCGGCGACACCTCCGCCTCCGTCCAACTCCCCAAGCTGGACGGCCAGACCCTTGAGGTCGCCGCCGTGTGGACGGGCCCCGAGCAGGAAAACTTCACCAAGGTTCTGCAAGAGTTCGAGAAGCGCACCGGTGCGAAGGTCAACTTCGTGCCGACCGGCAACAACACCTCCACGTTCCTCGGTACGAAGATCCAGGGCGGCCAGCCCCCGGACGTCGCGTTCCTGCCGCAGGTCGGCGTACTGCACCAGTTCGCCGAGAAGGGCTGGCTCAAGCCGCTCGGCACGGAGGCACAGGCCCAGCTCGACAAGAACTTCTCCGCCGGCTGGAAGGACCTCGGCGCCTTCGAGGGCAAGCAGTACGGCATCTACGTCAAGGCCGCCAACAAGTCCCTGGTCTGGTACAACACCGCCGCGTTCGAGGCAGCGGGCATCACCGACACCCCCACGACCTGGACGGACTTCATCGCCACCGCCCAGACGCTCTCCGACGCCGGCTCCCCCGCCGTCTCCGTCGGAGGCGCCGACGGCTGGACCCTCACCGACTGGTTCGAGAACGTCTATCTCTCTCAGGCGGGCCCGGAGAAGTACGACCAGCTCGCCCAGCACCAGATCAAGTGGACCGATCCGTCCGTCAAGGACGCCCTGACCACACTCGCCGAGCTCTGGGGCAAGGACGATCTCCTCGCAGGCGGCCGTTCCGGGGCGTTGGGGACGGAGTTCCCGAAGTCGGTCACCCAGACCTTCTCCGGTGAGAACCCGGCAGCGATGGTCTTCGAGGGCGACTTCGTGGCCGCCAGCATCAACGCGGACACGAAGGCGGAGATCGGCACGGACGCGAAGGTCTTCCCGTTCCCGGCGGTCGGCGACCAGGCCCCCGTCGTCAGCGGCGGCGATGTCGCCGTGGCCCTCAAGGACGGCGCGGCGTCCCAGGCCCTGCTGACGTTCCTGGGTTCGACCGACGCGGCGGAGATCTGGGCGGCGCAGGGCGGCTTCCTCTCGCCCAGCAAGACGATGGACCAGTCGGCGTACAAGGACGACGTCACCCGGGACATCGCCAAGGCCCTCATCACGGCCGGCGACGACTTCCGCTTCGACATGTCCGACCAGGCCCCGGCCGCCTTCGGCGGTACGCAGGGCGTCGGTGAGTGGAAGCACCTCCAGGACTTCCTGAAGAACCCGAAGGACATCGCGGGCACCCAGCAGCGACTAGAGGCCGACGCCGCCAAGGCGTACAAGAACGGCTGACGGCACCGGCATGGAGTCGAAGACGGACAACACGAACACGGTCAGGACCAAGAGCGTCACCGGCACCCGCTGGTGGGTGGCAGGCCTGTTCCTGCTGCCCGCCCTGATCCTGCTGGGCTCGCTCGTCGTCTATCCGATCGGCTATTCCATCTGGCGCAGCCTCTACGACGCGGACGGATCGGGTTTCGTCGGCCTGGAGAACTACGGCGACATCTTCACGAACGACGCCACCCTGACCGCCGTACGCAACACGGCGATCTGGGTGGCCGTCGCCCCCGCCCTCGTCACCGCGCTCGGTCTGATCTTCGCGGTGCTGACCGAACGGGTGCGCTGGGGTACGGCGTTCAAGCTGATCGTCTTCATGCCGATGGCGATCTCGATGCTCGCGGCGGGCATCATCTTCCGCCTCGTCTACGAGGCGGACCCGGACCAGGGCGTCGCCAACGCGATCGTGACATCCGTACACGACGCCTTCGTCGACTCCTCCGTCTATCCGAAGGCCCGCCCGAACGCCCAGGCCAGCGACCTCAAGTCGTCCGGCGGTGGCTCGTTCACCTCCACCGGGACCGTCAGCGCGGGCACCCCGGCACTGGTGCCCCTCGTGGGCATCGCCCCCGACAAACTCCCCGGCACGCCCGCGGACGCGAAGGCCGCCGACGCCTCCGGTTCCGGGATCACCGGCACCGTCTGGCTGGACTTCAAGCTCGGCGGTGGCGGTACGAAGGGGCAGGTCGACCCGGGTGAGAAGGCACTGGAGGGGGTCAAGGTCGAGGCGGTGAAGGACGGGAGGGTCGTCGCCTCGGCGACCAGCGGCACCGACGGCACCTTCAGTCTGCCCGAAGACGCCGACGGGGCCCAACTGCGCCTGCCCGGCTCGAACTTCGCCGGCGCCTACAACGGGATCGACTGGCTCGGACCGACCCTCGTCACGCCGGCCATCATCGGCAGCTATGTATGGATGTGGGCTGGTTTCGCCATGGTGCTCATCGCTGCCGGGCTCGCCGGAGTGGACCGGAATCTGCTGGAGGCGGCCCGCGTCGACGGAGCCAACGAATGGCAGGTGTTCCGGCGGGTCACCGTCCCGCTCCTCGCACCCGTGCTGGTCGTCGTCCTCGTCACACTGATGATCAACGTGATGAAGGTGTTCGACCTCGTCTACATCATCGCCCCGCAGCCCAGCCAGGACGACGCCAACGTCCTCGCGCTCCAGTTGTTCCTGTCCTCGTTCGGCGGTGGCGGCAACTACGGCGTCGGCAGCGCGATCGGCGTCATTCTGCTGCTGCTCGTCCTGCCGGTGATGTACGTCAACCTCCGTCGACTCAGGAAGGAGCGTCAGCGGTGACGGCTGTCGACCCGACCCTCGCCCCGCCCGTGCGCGCCAAGCGCTCCTTCGCCGCCCGCGTGTTCAGCGGCACCGCGGGTGGCGTGATGCGGCTCTTCCTCATCCTCGTCGCGCTCATCTGGACGGTGCCGACGTTCGGGCTGCTCATGTCGTCGTTCCGCGACCCGACCGACATCTCCACCTCCGGGTGGTGGAAGGTGTTCACGGCGCCCGGGCAGCTGACCGCCAAGAGCTACGAGACGCTGCTGGAGAACGACGCGATCACCAGTTCCCTCCTCAACACCGTCTGGATCACGGTCCCGGCGACGCTCCTGGTCGTCATGATCGGCGCGATGGCCGGTTACGCCTTCGCGTGGATGGACTTCAAGGGGCGCGACTGGTGGTTCCTGGTCGTCGTCGCACTGCTCGTCGTACCCGTACAGGTGGCGCTGATCCCGCTCTCCGATCTCTTCGGGAAGCTCGGGATCTTCGGCGACGTCATCGGGGTGGTGCTGTTCCACGTGGGGTTCGGCCTGCCGTTCGCGATCTTCCTGCTGCGGAACTTCTTCGCGGAGATCCCGCGCGAGCTTCTGGAGGCGGCCAGGCTGGACGGGGCGGGCGAGATCAGGCTGTTCGCGACCGTCGTCCTGCCGCTCGCCGCGCCCGCGATCGCGTCCCTGGGGATCTTCCAGTTCCTGTGGGTGTGGAACGACATGCTGGTCGCGCTGGTGTTCTCCGACTCGCAGTCACAGCCGCTCACGGTCGCACTCCAGCAGCAGGTACGGCAGTTCGGCAGCAACATCGAGGTGCTGGCGCCGGGTGCGTTCATCTCGATGGTGATTCCGCTGGTCGTGTTCTTCGCGTTCCAGCGGCAGTTCGTGTCGGGGGTGATGGCGGGAGCGGTGAAGTAGCGGTCGAGCTGCAGTCAAGTAAGCGGATAAAAGGCCTAGTTGTGGGGTTCACGGCTCAAACGGCCATGTCCCCCACATGCCGCAATCGGCGTAACCAAGTCACTCCATCGGCCGTTCCCGGGCAGTAGGCCCGCGCCGACCCGCCGACCCATGGATGTGTCTTGCCCAGGTTCAGTGTCATCGTCCCCGCGTACAAGGTTCAGGCTTATCTGCAGGAGTGCCTGGAATCGGTGCTCGGCCAGTCGTATCCGGATCTCGAAGTCATCGCCGTCGACGACTGCTCGCCCGACGCCTGCGGTGCGCTCGTCGACGAGTTCGCGGCGCGCGACGTCCGCGTGCGCCCCGTCCACCTGCCGGAGAACGGCGGGGTGGGCCGGGCGCGCAACGCGGGCATCGAGCACGCGACCGGCGACTATCTCGTCTTCGTCGACGGCGACGACACCCTTGCCCCGGACGCGCTGCGGGCGGTCGCCGACCGGATCAAGGAGGCGGGCGACCCGGACGTCGTCGTCTACGACCACGCGCACGCCCTGTCAACCGGCGAAACCGTCCGCAGCCCGTTCGTCGGACAGCTCACCGAGCAGGGCCCCGTCCCCTTCCGGCTCGACGACCGGCCGTTGCTGCTCAAGCTGCCGCTGGTGGCCTGGAACAAGGCCTACCGGCGGGAGTTCGTCGAGCGCGAGGGCCTGACCTTCCCGCCCGGCGCCCACGCGGACATCCCCTGGACGGTCCCGGCGCTGGTGGCCGCCGAGTCGGTCGCGACCCTGGACCGGGTCTGCGTCCACCACCGCCGGCCGCGCCAGAACACCAGAACCCCCGCCTCGCACGGGCACTTCGACATCCACGAGCAGTACGACCGTGTCTTCGCGTTCGTCGACGCCCGCCCCGAACTCACCCACTGGCGGCCGGTGCTGTTCCGCCGGATGGTCGACCAGCTGATGTCGGTGCTGGTCCGCCCGGACCGGCTGCCGCGCACCGCCCGCGCCGAGTTTCTGCGCAAGTCCCGTGCCCACTACCGCCGTTACCGCACCCCGGGCGCCGCGGTACCGCTGCACGCCTGGCTCCGGCACGCCCTCGTCCGGACGGGCAGCTACCGCACCTATCGGACGGTACGCCTCGCGTCCGCCCTGCGCAGGCGCTCCACGCGCTTCGTCAAGTCCCTTGCGCGCGGCATCCGTTCGAACGCCCTGCGGCTGCACTACCGGGTCCAGCTGCGGCTGCCGCTGCGTGCCGACCGGGCCGTCTTCACCAGTCACTCCGGGCGCGGATACGGCTGCAACCCGGGCGCCCTGGAAGCCGCGTTCCGTACGTTCGTGCCGGGCATGCGGACGGCGTGGGTCGCCCGTCCCGAGCACCACCACACGCTTCCCACGGCGACCGACCGGGTACGGCCCGGCACCGCCGCCTACTGGACCGCGCTGGCCCGGTCCAAGTACCTGGTGAGCAACACGGGTTGGGACGACCGGCTGGTGAAGCGGACCGGGCAGACGGTGATCCGGACCCAGTACGGGACGCCACTGAAGCGGATGGGCCTCGACCTCCAGGACCGGCCGGCCGCTGCCCGTGACACCGACTTCACGGCGCTCCTCGCGGACGTCGACACCTGGGACCACTGCCTGTCGGCCAACCGCCACTCCACCCTCGTATGGGAACGGGTCTTCCCCGGCGGCTACACCACCCTCGAAACCGGGCAGCCACGCAACGACGTGTTCCAGAAGGCGACTTCGGCGGACGTGGCCCGGCTGCGCGAGTCGCTCGGCATCCCGGTGGGCTCGGTGGCGATCCTGTACGCGCCGACCCACCGCGACTATCTGCGCGGCCCCCGCCAGACCCTCGACCTGGAGCGGGTCCTGCGCCAACTCGGTCCGCGCTACGTTCTGTTGGCGCGCGCCCACCACATCTACGACGCCCCGCTGACGCCCGCCTCCGGCGGCCGGCTCATCGACGTGACCGACCATCCGAGCGTCGAGTCGCTGTGCCTCGCCTCGGACGCGCTGGTCACCGACTACTCGTCGCTGATGTTCGACTACGCCAACCTGGACCGGCCGATCGTGATCCACGCGGACGACTGGGAGGCGTACGAGGCGGCCCGGGGCACCTACTTCGACCTGCGCGCCTTCCCGCCGGGCGCGGTCTCGCGCAGCGAGGACGAGCTGATCGACATCTTCGCGACGGGCCACTGGCGCGGGTCGCGCTCCACACAGCTGCGGACCGCGTTCCGCGAGCGGTTCTGTCCGTACGACGACGGGCGCGCCGCCGAACGGGTCGTCCGGCGGCTGGTACTGGGCGAGACGGCCGGGCAGGCGCCGGTCACTCCGCTCGCCGAGCGCCACCCGGTGCCGTCTGCGGCGGCCGCGTTCGCCGGCGCGCCGCTGGCGAGTGTGCCGCGTCCGCAGCCCGGCGTCGAGAGCGCGCCCGCCCCCCACGGCGCCTGACCGACGTACCGCTGCCCGGTCTCCTACTCGATGACGAGTTCGACCTCGATGTTGCCGCGCGTCGCGTTGGAGTACGGGCAGACCTGGTGGGCCTGCTCAACCAGCTTGCGGCCGGTCTCCGCGTCGACGGTGTCGGGCAGCTCGACGCGGAGGGCGACCTTGAGGCCGAAGCCCTCGCCCTGCTTGCCTATGCCGACCTCGGCGGTCACGGCGGCGTCACTGACGTCGATCTTGGCGTTGCGGCCGACCAGGCCCAGCGCGCTGCCGAAACAGGCGGCGTAACCGGCGGCGAAGAGCTGCTCCGGGTTGGTTCCGGCGCCGTTGCCGCCCAGCTCCACCGGCATGGCCAGCGGCAGGTCCACCTTGCCGTCGGAGCTGACGGCGCGGCCCTCGCGGCCGTGCGTGGCGGTGGCGACTGCGGTGTAGATCGCGTCCATGGAACCCGTCCCTCTCATCGGACTCATCAACAACATCAGAGCTTCGTGAGGAGCCCCCTGCGGGGCCCGTGGTGCTCTGTGGAAATAAGTAGAGCACACAATTCAATTGTGGACAACTAGATGGTAGGCAAGGAGGTACCCTGTAGGTATGTCAGCCACCTCCGCCGAGGACTACCTCCGTCTCGACCAGCAGATCTGCTTCTCCCTGAACGCCGCGTCCCGCGCCTTCAACGGCGTCTACCGCGTGGTCCTCAAGGACCTCGGGCTCACCTACCCGCAGTACCTGGTGATGCTCGTGCTGTGGGAACACGGCCGGCTGCCCGTGAAGAAGGTCGGCGAACACCTCCGCCTCGACTCCGGCACCCTGTCCCCGCTGCTCAAGCGGCTGGAGACGGCCGGTCTCGTCCGGCGCGAGCGCAGCGCCCGCGACGAGCGGTCGGTGGAGGTGCGGGCGACCGAGCAGGGCATGGCGCTGCGCGAGCGGGCGCTTCAGGTACCGCGCCGGATCGTCGCGGCGACCAGCTTCGACGTCGACGAGATCCGCGCGCTGCGCACCCGCCTCGACGAGCTCACCACCGCCTTGGACGCGGCGACGCTGGAGGCGTAGGCGCTCCGCCCGTGCCACGAAGCGCTGAGGCGTGCCGGTCGGCTGCGGCGCCGTCGCGGCTGGTCGCGCCCACGCGGCGGAGCCGCATATCGATACCGCCCCGCGCCCCTCCGGGACGCGCTGTCGGCCTGCGCTCGTACAGCCGCAGCGTCACCCCGCTGCCCCTGAACTCCCGTCGCGGCTCGAACTCCTCCTCCACCACGGCCCGCTTCACCCGTTCGGCCGGGCTGCCCGGGTACCAGGTCGGGCGCAACGCGTACGGCTCCGCGACCAGCCACACACGGTCCAGACCCGCCAGCTGCCGCCGCAGCGCCTCCGGACCCATCTCGACGCCGTACAGCGTGCCCGAGGTGCGCGCGGACTCGGCGAGCGCCACGTCCCGGGTGCCACGGAACCCCCTGGGGTACGCCAGTGCCGAGCGCCGCCCGATAGACGGGAGGAACAGCACCGGGTCACCGGGGCGCAGTTCGCGGGCCGCGAGCGCGGAGGCGGTGGCGAGGTTCTCGCCACCGCGCTGGGCCATGGAACGGTCCTGCCGGAGCAGCGGCAGGTGGTGCGCGCAGACGACTGCCACGGCGAGCACCCCGGCCGCGGCCGCGGTCGCGCGGGGCAGGCGCGGCACGGCCCGGGCGATGCGGTCGGCCCCGGCGGCGGCCAGGAGGGGGGCGCCGGCGAGGGCGTACAGGACGTAACGGTCGTCGTACAGCGGCGACCACTGGGAGACGGTCATGAGGACCGCGGGTGGTACGAGAAGCAGCGGGAGGGCGACTGCGGGGAGGGGCAGCTCACGGCCGGGGAGCTTGGGCCAGGGGCGGCGCAGGGCCACGCAGATCAGGATCAGGCAGGGCACGAGGATCTCGTCCGTCGGGCCGGCGAACTGGTGTACGAGGCGGTCCACGCTGCCCTGTCCGGGTGACCGCAGCCACGCCACCTGCGCCGACTGGGCGTGCGAGACCAGCGCCAGCGGGAGCAGCACCAGGACCACGGCGCCGGCCGCGCACAGCCAGCGCGTCCACACCCGCCGGGGGACGCGGCCGAGCGCGAGGGTCGCGGCGTGGGCGAGAAGCAGCAGTACGGCGAACTCGTGGAGGAGACAGGTGAAGGCGAGGACCACCCCGTACGGCGTCCAGGAGCGGCCCCCGGCCGCGCGTACGAGCAGCAGCGTCGCGCCGGCCGCGCCGGCCGCGACCATGGCGTACGACCGGCCCTCCTGGGCGTAGTGGCCGACCATCGGTGTGACGGCGTACAGCAGACCGGCCCAGAGGCCGACGCGCGGGCGGGCCAGGCGGGTGCCGAGGGCCGCGACCAGGCCGGCGGTCACGGCTGCGGCGAGGAGGGACGGGAGCCGCAGGAGCACCTCGCCGGGGTGGACGGCGAGGACGGGCCGCAGGAGCAGGTAGTACAGGCCGTGCACCGCGTCCGCCTCGTGCAGCAGCCGCCAGATCTGCGGCACCGTGCGCCGCGCGACCTGGAAGGTGGCGGCCTCGTCACGCCATATGCCGCCCCGGTCGAGCCCCCAGGAGCCGATCACCAGCATGACGGCCATGGGGACCGCGACGGCGGCTGTCCTCCTGCTCGTCTCCCTGTTCATCGGCCTGTTCATCACAGGCCTGATTTTGTGCGATGAGACAACCTTTGTTTGAGATTGACTGGTACTGACGTGAATATGGCATCCGTGCGGCTTACGATCCCGCCGTGACGAGACCCTCCGCCATGAACCGCCTCCTCACCCTCGCCGTCGGCTGGGCCGCCTCCCGCGCCCTGATGCTGTGGCTTCTGGTCCACGACGACATCCCGCTGCTCGGCGGCGGCGCTGTGGCGCGTGAGGTGCAGCGGCTGTACTTCCGCTGGTACGGCGCCCTCACGCAGGGCACGTTCCCCGCGGACGACACGCTGTGGCAGTACCCGCCGGGCGCGGGTCCTGTGCTGCTGTCACCCGCGCTGCTGCCGACGCTGACCTACTTCGAGGCGTTCGTGGTCCTCACGCTCGCCGCCGACGCCCTGATCCTGATCGCCCTCACGCGCGCGGGGAGGCGTCCGGGCCGCTCCCTGCACGGGGCCGGATACTGGACGGCCGGCCTGCCACTGCTCCTCCATGTGCCGCTCGCGCGCTACGACGTGCAGGTCACGGCGTTCGCCGTCATCTCCCTGTTGACGTTGTCGCGCTCCCAGCGCGCGTGCGGCGCGTTCGCGGCGCTCGGCGCCCTGGTGAAGGTCTGGCCCGCGCTGGTGCTGCTGGGCCTGCCGAGGGGCCGTACGACGAGGTCGGCGTGGACGGCCGCGACGGTCACCGCGACGGCCGCGACTGCACTTCTGGCGGCGTTTTTCAGCAACCCCTTCTCCTTCCTGCGACAGCAGGGCGGGCGGGGCGTGCAGATCGAGTCGTTCGGCGGTACCGCGCTCTCCCTCGCCACGCGCGCCGGGTGGGAGGGGCGCGTGCGCTACCAGTACGGCGCGATGGAGTTCGTGGGCCCGTACGTCTCGTCCGTGGCGGCGCTGTCCCTCGCCCTGACGGCCGTGGCGTTCGGGCTGCTGCTGCTGTGGCGGGTGCGGGCCCGGTACTGGACGGAGGCGACGCCGTTCGACGCGGCGCTCACGGCCGTACTCCTCTTCACGGTCACCAGCCGGGTGATCAGCCCGCAGTACATGGTCTGGCTGCTCGGACTGGCCGCCGTGTGCCTGACCTCGCGGCACACCTGCCAGCGCCCGGTGGCATGGCTGCTGCTGGCGGCGGCCGCGGTCAGCGGCCTCGACTACCCGGTCATGTACGCCGAGGTCGTGCACTGCACCTGGACGGGCGTGGCGGTGATGGTCGTACGCAACGGTCTGCTGGCCGCGGCGGCGGTCCTGGCCTTCGTACGGCTGTGGCGCTCGGCCCGCCCGGCCACGGTTCCGCTTCCCGCACCTTCTTCCACCGGTCCCCTCCCCGAGCGGGAACCCAGTGCGTCTTAACGGGAGTTAACTGACAAAGTCCAACCGACCATCCGACCACACGAGGGGACGGCCGCACATGACCTGGCTGATCACCGGCGGCGCCGGCTACATCGGGGCGCACGTCGTCCGCGCGATGGTGGAGGCGGGCGAGCGAGCTGTGGTGTATGACGACCTGTCCACCGCGGTCGCCGAGCGCGTGCCGGACGGCGTACCGCTGGTGGTGGGCTCGACCCTGGACGGCGAGCGGGTGGCGCGCGCCCTGCGGGACCACGAGGTGACGGGGGTGGTCCACCTCGCGGCGAAGAAGCAGGTGGGCGAGTCGATGGACCGCCCCCTGCACTACTACCGGGAGAACGTGGAGGGGCTGCGCGTCCTGCTGGACTCGGTCACGGAAGCCCGGGTCCCGTCCTTCGTGTTCTCGTCCTCGGCGGCGGTGTACGGCATGCCGGACGTGGACCTGGTGACGGAGGACACGCCGTGCGTCCCGATGAGCCCGTACGGCCAGACGAAGCTGGCGGGCGAGTGGCTGGTCCGCGCGACGGGCCGGGCGACGGGCCTGTCGACAGCGAGCCTGCGCTACTTCAACGTGGCGGGCGCGGCGGCCCCGGAGCTGGCGGACGTGGGCGTCTTCAACATCGTCCCCATGATCTTCGAACGCCTGACGGCCAACGAACCCCCGCGCGTCTTCGGCGACGACTACCCGACGCCGGACGGCACCTGCGTACGGGACTACATCCACGTGATGGACCTGGCGGAGGCCCATGTGGCGACGGCCCGGGCGCTGGAGGCGGCACCGGGCCGCGAACTCACCCTCAACATCGGCCGGGGGGAGGGCGTTTCGGTCCGCGAGATGATCGACAGGGTGAACGCGACCACGGGCCACACCCTGCCCCCGGTGGTGGCCGCGCGCCGCCCGGGCGATCCGGCGAGGGTCGTGGCCTCGGCGGACCGCATCGCCACGGAACTGGGCTGGAAGGCGAAACACGACGTCCAGGACATGATTACATCGGCGTGGGAGGGCTGGGTGCGTCTGCATCCGGAGGCGGGAACGACACCCTAGACACACCGCGGATACAGCGGTACGGCGTCACCGGCAGGGAGTTGGAGTCACTGGCGGGCGAGCCGGCCGCCCGGTAGCCGGGCCTACTGGTTGTTCAGATACGCCAGTACCGCCAGCACCCGGCGATGCCCGCTGTCGCTCGGCGGCAGGCCCAGCTTCAGGAACACGTTGGCGATGTGTTTACTGACCGAGCGGTCCGTGACCACCAGGGTCTTGGCGATCATCGTGTTGTCGTGGCCCTCCGCCATCAGTTTGAGGACCTCGCGCTCGCGCGGGGTGAGGGAGTCGAGGGGGGGAGTCGCGGCGGCGGGTGAGGAGTTCCGCGACGACCTCGGGGTCGAGGGCCGTACCGCCGGCGGCGACACGGTCCAGGGCGTCGAGAAACTCGTCGACCCTGCCCACGCGGTCCTTGAGCAGGTAGCCGACGCCGCTCGCTCCGCCGCCGAGGAGCTCCGCCGCGTACGACTCCTCCACGTACTGCGAGAGGACCAGCACGGGGAGGCCGGGGATCCGCTCCCTCGCCTCCAGCGCCGCGCGCAGGCCCTCGTCGCGGAAGCCGGGGGCATCCGGACGTCCAGTACGGCGGCGTCCGGGCGGTGTTCGAGGAGGGCCGGGAGTACCTCGGGGCCACTGCCCGCGACGGCCACGACCTCGTGTCCGGCGCGCCCGTACACCGTCCTCGACACCGTCGTCGACACCGCCGACCTCCAGGCCGCTGCTCGACGCAAGGGCTCGTACGGCACCCACCAGCCCCCGGTCCGTGAGGATCGGCGGATGGATTCCGCGCACCACGTTGCGCAGCTCGGTCAGCGCCTCCTCGGCCTGGTCCTGGGCGTCCTCCAGCAGCTTGCGGGCGGCGTCCGGGTCACGGTCGTACGCCCGCTTCGCGAGGCCGATCCGCATGGACAGGGAGACGAGACGGGCCTGGGCGCCGTCGTGCAAGTCGCGTTCGATGCGCCGGAGTTCGGCTCCGTGCGCGGCGACCGCGTCGGCCCGTGTCGCCTTCAGCTGCTCGACGCGCTCGACGAGCTGCGCCTTGGGCGAGGGCTTGAGCAGGGCGGCCGACCAGGCGGCGTCGAGGTCGGCGAGCCTGCTGATGAGGGGGAGGACGACCGCCTTGCGGCCCAGCAGTCCGCACCACACGCCGTCGACGACCAGGCCCACCGGCCACAGCGGGATCATCAGCAGGGGCAGGGCGCCGTACACGTAGTGGGCGAACATCCAGCGCAGGTCGGTGCGCGTACCGGGGTCACGGACGACCGTCCGCAGCTTCTTCTTCAGCTTGCCCTCGATGGGCAGATACGCCTCGGGGATCTCCACGCCCGACCACTCGGCCGCCATCCGCCGCTTGGTGCCCGCGAACCGGCGGATGAGCAGGACCGTCTCGGGCAGCATCCCGATGCCGACGACCGCGAGCGAGACGGTGGCCGTGATCAGCAGGACGGTGATGAATATGTACGAGCCGAAGGCCAGGATCGCTCCCGCGACCAGCTGGACCGTGGCCCGGGCCGCTGGTCGGCCCTGCTGAAGGGCCGGCGCCAGGGACAGCAGGCCTGACGAACACCGGGCGAGGACAACCCCGACGGGGGCGGGCGGTGACCACGGTCACCGCCCGCCCCCGTTTCCGCCGTTCCAGCACCTCCGCCGTCCCGCAGTTCCGGCGTTCCAGCACCTTCCGCCGTCCCGCACCTCCGGCGTTCCAGCAGC
>NZ_JAVFVX010000011.1:123214-125775 GCF_033441795.1 Streptomyces sp. ADMS
TTCCAGCACCTTCCGCCGTCCCGCACCTCCGGCGTTCCAGCAGCTCAGCCGTCCCGCAGTTCCGGCGCTGCGTTACAGCGCTTTCAGTGCCGCCGTGGTGGCCCGGGCCAGCGACCCCAGGTACCCCTTCGGCAGCTTCGGGTTCCGGATCACCACCGAGCGCCAGTAGAGCGGCCCCGAGATCAGGTCGAGGGCCAGGTCCGCGTCGATGCCCGGGCGGACCTCCCCCCGCTGCTCCGCAGCCGCGACGATTCCGCTCGCGACCCCTTCCTGCCCCTCCCGCAGCGCCTTCTGCATGGCGTCGGCGATCTCCGGGTTGCGGGCCGCCTCCGCCTGGAGGTCGGGGATGACCTGCGAGGCCACCGGGTGGCGCAGCGCGCGGGACGTCAGCTCGTACAGCAGCCGCAGGTCGCCCTCCAGGGTGCCTGTGTCCGGCGCCGGCAGCCCCTGTACGGCGATCGCCGAGACCAGGTCGAGCACCAGGTGCAGCTTCGATCGCCAGCGCCGGTACACCGCCGTCTTGCCTACGCCCGCCCGGCGCGCGATGCCCTCGATGGACATCCGGGCGTATCCCACGGCCGCCAGTTCCTCGAACACGGCCGCCCGGATGGCCTCCGTCACGTCCTCCCGCAGTACGGCTGCTCCGGCGGGGACCCGGCGGCGGGGCTTCGCCGGTGCGGTCCCGGGCTCGTCGGCGTTCGTCGTCATGGGGACCAGCATAGGGGCGTTACGACGAGACGGTTGCGTTCCGACGCATGTTCGGAATACGCTCCCGTTGCGACGATACGGTCCCGTCCCGACGTAAGAGTATGGAAAGAAACGCGTGAGAAACCGGCGGGGGACGCCGGTAACGGGTCCGGTCTCGCACCCCCTCTCCACTCCCCCCGAGCGAAAGCAGCGGATGTGAGCCAGGTCCTCCACACACCGCCCCCGTCACGGGTCACCCCGGCCGACGACGACCTCTCGGCGCTCGCCGCCCGGTACGGCCTCTCGGTCAGCGGCGCCCGCCCCACCCTGGGCACGTACGTCCGCCAGCTGTGGGCACGGCGCCACTTCATCACCGCGTTCGCCACCGCCAAGCTCACCGCCCAGTACAGCCAGGCGAAGCTCGGCCAGGTCTGGCAGGTGATGACCCCGCTGCTCAACGCGGCGGTCTACTACTTCATCTTCGGCGTCCTGCTGGGCACCAAGCACGGCGTGCCGGACTACATCCCGTTCCTGGTCACGGGCGTGTTCATCTGGACGTTCACCCAGAGCTCGATCATGGCGGGCACCCGCGCGATCGCCGGCAACCTCGGTCTCGTACGGGCCCTGCACTTCCCGCGCGCCACGCTGCCGATCTCCTTCTGCCTTCAGCAGCTCCAGCAGCTGATGTTCTCGATGGCCGCCCTGATCGTGATCCTGCTCTGCTTCGGCATCCCGATCAGCGCCTCCTGGCTGCTGGTCATACCTGCCCTGGCACTCCAGTTCGTGTTCAACGCGGGCGTGTCGATGATCATGGCGCGGATGGGCGCGTCGACTCCGGACATCGCCCAGCTGATGCCGTTCGTGCTGCGTACCTGGATGTACGTGTCCGGAGTCATGTGGAGCATCGACAAGCTGGCCTCGAAGGACAACCTGCCGCATGTGGCGTCGGTGCTCCTTGAGACCAACCCCGCGGCGATCTACATCGACCTGATGCGCTTCGCCATGATCGACAGCTACCACGCCGGCCAGTTGCCGGCGCACGTCTGGCCGATCGCGACCGGCTGGGCGCTGCTCGCGGGCGTCGGCGGCTTCATCTACTTCTGGAAGGCTGAGGAGACGTACGGCCGTGGCTGAGAACCCGAACGCGAACCCGAACGAGCAGATCCCCACCGTCGTCGCCAACCGCGTCGACATCGTCTACCGGGTCAACGGCACGGGCGCCGGACGCGGCACCGCGACCGCCGCCCTCAACCGCATGATGCGGCGCAAGCAGAGCGAGAAGACGGCCGGTGTGCGCAGGGTGCACGCCGTCAAGAACGTCTCCTTCGTCGCCTACCGCGGCGAGGCCATCGGCCTGATCGGTACCAACGGCTCCGGCAAGTCCACGCTTCTCAAGGCGGTCGCCGGACTGCTGCCGGTGGAGAGCGGCCAGATCCACACGGACGGCCAGCCCTCCCTCCTCGGCGTCAACGCGGCCCTGATGGGCGACCTGACGGGCGAGCGCAACGTCTACCTCGGCGGCCTCGCGATGGGCATGTCCCGGGAGCAGATCAAGGAGCGCTACCAGGACATCGTCGACTTCTCGGGGATCAACGAGAAGGGCGACTTCATCACGCTGCCCATGCGGACGTACTCCTCCGGCATGGGTGCCCGTCTGCGCTTCTCCATCGCCGCCGCGAAGGACCACGACGTCCTGCTGATCGACGAGGCGCTGGCGACCGGCGACCGCTCGTTCCAGCAGCGCTCCGAGGAACGCATCCGCGAACTGCGCAAGCGCGCGGGCACGGTGTTCCTGGTCAGCCACAACAACAAGTCCATTCGCGACACCTGCGACCGCGTCCTGTGGCTGGAACGCGGCGAACTCCGCATGGACG
>NZ_JAVFVX010000120.1:0-9843 GCF_033441795.1 Streptomyces sp. ADMS
CTCGGTGCTCCGGGCGGCTGTTCCTGCGGGTCCAGCGAATTGCGCAGCAGAGTCGATACGCGTGTCAAAGTCAGTCACTGGCTGCCCTCCGCCGTCCACGGTGCGTGACCTCACTACAGAGTGCCGTCTCACAGCGGGGCCTGCCAGGTCGCCGTCGTACCCGCGCCCCCGCCCGTTGCGTCAGCGCCGATGTCGCCATCGTCGTAAACCGTCAGGCGCAGGCCGTCCCGCCCGCCCGGGAGGACGGCCGTCGCGTCGACCGTGATCTCCACGCGGGTGACACCGGGGCGGTGTACGGCGGCGGCGAGGGCCCGGCGCAGGGCGGTGAGGAGCTGGGCGGCGACGGGGGAAGGGGTGCGGTGCTCGACGGGTCCGGTGAAGTGGACGGAGGGCCGGCGGCCGAGTACCGCCGCCGCGCCGGCCACCTCCCGAAGAACCTTGCCGCGCAGGGTTGTTGGCGCGTCGGCCGGGGGCTGCTGGAGGGCGAAGATGGTCGTACGGACCTCCTGGACGGTGGCGTGGAGTTCGTCGACCGCATGCCCGAGAATCTCGTGGACCTTGTCGTCGCCCTCGGCACGGCGCTGGGTGGACTCCAGCATCATCCCGGTGGCGAAGAGCCGTTGGACGACGAGATCGTGCAGGTCGCGGGCGATCCGGTCACGGTCCTCGTACACCGCGAGGCGGGCCCGGCGCCGCCGGGCGTCGGCGAGGACGAGCGCGAGGGCTGCCTGCGAGGCGAACTGCGTCGCCAGGAGCCGTTCCACGTCGGTGTACGGGCGGTCACCGCGCCGGCGCGGCAGCGCGAGCGTGCCGATCAGCCGCCCCTCGGCCCGCAACGGCAGCAGCATGCTCGGCCCGAACCGGTGCCGTACATGCGTCGTCATCCGTGGGTCGGTCGCCGAGTCGTCGACGAACACCGGCTCCCCACCCAGGAGTTGGACGAGAACAGGGCTGCCGGGTGCGATGGTGGTCCCGACGATGTCACCGGGGTCGTCGAGCGCCGCGGCGGTCACGATCTCCATGCCGCCCTCGTCCGTCGGCTGCAGCACGACGCCCGCGGCGGCGTCGGCGAGGACCCGGGCGCGGTCCGCGACGGTCATCAGCGCGTCGGCGGCCCCGTCGGTGAGCAGTGCGGTGGTGACGGCGGCGGCACCCTCGATCCAGCGCTCACGCTGCCGGGCGGTCTCGTACAGCCGGGCGTTGCCGATGGCGATGCCGGCCTGCGCGGCCAGCACGCTCAGCAACTGCCGGTCGTTGTCGGTGAACTCGGTGCCGTCGAGCTTCTCGGCGAGATACAGCCGCCCGAACTCCTCGTCGTCCCCTTCCTTCCTGACCAGGATCGGTACGTCGATGACGGTGATGCCCTCCCGCTCGGCCCGCCCCGGATCGGCCTTGCGGATCTCGACGAGACCGTCCTGCCCGGGGTCGGCCATCCCGAGCCCCGCGTACCGGGCACCGGTCAACTCGGCGGCACCGTCCACGATGTGCTGGAGGGTGGTGCGCAGTTCGAGATCGGAACCGATGCCGAGCACGGCTTCGAGACGGGGCGGCAGGGAAGGCGGGGACGCGTCGCCTGGCATACGAACGGGAACCGGAGAGGCAGCCGGCTCAGGTGGCCAGCGGGTCCAGTACCAGCGGCTCGATCTTGCCCTCCAGCATGTACCCGAGGCCCTGTACCGCGCACACGTCCGGCCGTTCCGCGATGTGCACCGGCATGCCCGTGGCCTGCCGCAGCATCTGGTCGAACCCGGGGAGCAGCGCGCTGCCGCCCACCATCATGATCCCGCGGTCGGCGAGGTCGGCCACCAGATCGGGCGGGCAGTTCCGCAGCACCTTGCCGATCCCGTCCAGTACGGCGGTCAGCGGGGTCTGGATGGCGTCGCGCACGGCGGCGGTGTCGACCTGGACGGAACGGGCGAGGCCGGTGGCGACGTCCCGTCCGTGGATCTCGGTGGACTCCGGGCCGTGCGGGGTGAGCCCGTTGCCGGAGAGGGCGAGCTGCAGCGGACGTACGGACTGACTGGGCAGCATCAGCTCGTGCTGATGCCGCAGGTGCTGCACGATCGCGTGGTCGACGGCCTCACCGCCGACCGGGATGCGCTCGGCGGTCACGATCGAGCCGAGGGAGAGCACGGCGAGCTGGGTGGCGGCGGCACCGCACACCATGACCATGGTCGCCTCGGGCCGTTCGACGGGCAGCCCGCACCCCACGGCGGCGGCGACGAGCGTGTCGACGAGCTCGACGCGCCGGGCGCCGAGTCCGACGAGGGTCTCGATGGCCGCGCGCTGCGCGAGCGGGTCGGCGTCGTGCGGGTAGCAGGCGGCGGCCCGCAGGAAGGGCTTGCGGCGCAGAGTGCGGCGGACCTTGTCGCCGATCAGGTGGCGCAGCATGCGCTGCGCCATCTCGATGTCGACGACGGTCCCGCCGGACACGGGCCGTACGACCCGGATGTAGTGGGGCGTACGTCCCGTCATCTTCTCGGCGAACTCCCCGACCGCGATCAACGCACCGGTCTTGGTGTTCACGGCGGCGACGGACGGCTGGTCGACGACGAGCCCGGCGCCCTTGACGTAGACGCGGGTCCGCGCGGCCCCGAGGTCGACGGCGAAATGGCAGCGGCGCAGCTGTTCCAGACTGACGGTCATGGCAGATCCTCCCGAGAGCGCAGACCGTGTGGGCCGCGCCGGTCGGCGGGCCTCCACTGGTCATCGTGCGGGGGTGGGGGAGGAGGGCGCCTGTTGTAGGGGGCCGGGTGGGGCGCCGCCGTATGGGTAATTTATCCTTTATGTCTGAATTAGGACCAAGGTCCCGAAAGGATCGCCGAAGGTCCCCAGGAGAGCTGTTGCGTGT
This sequence comes from Streptomyces sp. ADMS, assembly GCF_033441795.1. NCBI lineage: Bacteria > Bacillati > Actinomycetota > Actinomycetes > Kitasatosporales > Streptomycetaceae > Streptomyces > Streptomyces sp. ADMS. Next base: position 2,852 of record NZ_JAVFVX010000120.1, read on the forward strand.
CCCGGGAGGGCTGCACAGGGCTTTGGGGCGTCACCGAACGTCCGAAGCGGGGTCCGGGCGGCCCACGATGCCACGCACCACCCCCAGCTCCACCAGGTCCTGCGGCCGGATACGGAGCTGGTCCGCCGTCGCCTCCACCTCCTCCTCCGGGCGCTTGAGGATGGCAGCCGCCAGTTCCGGGGCGATGACGGAGAAGTAGCTGTCCGGCGTGGCCCAGGTGTTGCCGGGAGCGGCGAGGGCCAGGGCGCCGCCCGAGCCGCCCTCGCCGATCAGCAGCGTGGTGACCGGCGTACGGGCGGCGGCGACCGCGCCGAACAGGTCCGCGATCGCGGCGCCCGCGCCCTGCCGCTCGGCGTCGGCATCGTTCGCGGCGCCCGGGGTGTCCACCAGCGTCAGCACCGGGATGCCGAGCCGGTCCGCGAGGCGGATCAGCCGGGTGGCGGTGCGGTAGCCGGCGGGGCGGGTGGCCGTGCCGAGCTGGGCGGCGTACGCGACGGTCCGCCCGTCCGCCGCACACTCGCCGAACCCGCACGCCATACCGGCGTCGGTGCCGCCGCAACGGTCGCCGCCGATCGCGGCGCGCCGGGTGAAGTACGCGTCCAGGTAGGCGTCGGCGCGCGGGCGCCGGGGGGAACGAGCGCGCTGGACGGCGTCCCAGCCGGTGGTGGGGAGGAATGCGGTACCGGGCAACAGCGGGGGCAGAGCAGCCTTTGCCGCTACGCCGCTCGGGTTGGGGTCGGCGGTGGTGTTCGACGGGGCCGGGGGCAGGGTGGTTGCCGTCGGTCCGGCGTTTGGGTTGGGGTCGGCGGTGCTGGCGTTGTGCGGGGTCGGGGGTAGCGGGGCCTTCGACGGTCCGGCGCTCGGGTTGGGGTCGGCCGCTCCGGCGTTCTGCGGGGCCGGGGACGTGGCTGTCTCCGTTGGCTCGGTGCCGCCCGTACCGGCGATCAGCAGGCGCAGCCACAGTGCCAGCGTCTCCCGGAGCTCCTCCGGGCGGACGACCGCGTCGGCCGCGCCCGCCGCCACCTGGGCCTCGGCCGTGTACGCCGCCGGGTCCGCGTCGGGCGGCCTGACCCGGGAACCCGCGAAGCCCACCTGGGCGCCGGGCAGCGCGAGCACGATGTCGGCGCCCGCGCCCAGGGTCGCCCAGCCGCCGCCGGTCGTCGGATCCCGGAGGACCGCGATCTGCGGCAGGCCCGCCTCGCGCGTGAGCACCGACTGCCGGGCCACGCGCTGGAGTTGGGTCAGTGCCAGCATGCCCTCCTGCATGCGGCTGCCGCCCGTCGCGACGAGCGGGACGACGGGCAGGCGGTGGGTGCGCGCGTATTCGTACGCCGACTCCAGGCGGTCTCCGGTGCGTTCGCCGAGCGAGCCGCCGAGGAAGCCGAACTCGAAGGCGATCAGTACGGCCGGGGTGCCGCCGATGTGCGCGGTGCCGCAGACGACGGACTCCTCCTCACCGGTGCGGGCGGCGGCGCGGGCGCGCGAGGCGTCGTAACCCTGCCAGGAGAGGGGGCCGTCGGGCGTGAACTGCCGCATGGAGTGCGGCAGTTCACGGAAGCCCTCGTGGGAACCGTCGGTGAGCAGGGCGATGATCTCGCGGGCGGAGTGACGCCCGGGTGTCCGGTCAGTCACTGGGCAGCGCCCGCTTCATGATCTTCCCCATGTCGTTGCGCGGAAGGGCGTCCAGGTAGCGCACGACCCGGGGGCGTTTGTGCGGGGCGAGACGGCCGGCCACATGGTTCGCCAACTCGGTTGCGTCCGGCGGGGACTGCGGATCGACGGGGACGATCCAGGCGACGATCCGCTCGCCCAGGTCGGCGTCGGGCTCCCCGGTCACGGCCGCCTCGCGCACGCCCGCGTGCTCCAGCAGCGCGTTCTCGATCTCGCCCGCGCCGATCTTGTAACCGCCGCTCTTGATCAGGTCGGTGGCCTTGCGGCCGACGATACGGACATGGCCGTCGGGATCGCGCACCGCCATGTCCCCGGTGCGGAACCAGCCGTCGGCGGTGAACGCGGCGGCGGTGGCGTCGGGCCGGTTGAGGTACTCGGTGAACAGGTTCGGCCCGCGCACCTGGATCTCGCCCACGGTCTCACCGTCGTACGCCGTGATGGGTGCCCCGTCCTCCTCGACGAGCCGCAGCTCGACGCCGGGCAGCGGTACGCCGACGGTGCCCGCGCGGGGCTCCCCGTCCGCGCGGACGCTCGGCCGGGGGTCCGGAGGTGTCCACCGGGACGAGCACAGCATCAGGGTCTCCGTCATGCCGTACCGCTCCACGACCCGGCGGCCGGTCGCGGCCGTGATCCGCTCGTGGTCGTGGACGGGCAGCGCGGCGGAACCCGAGACGAGGAGACGTGCCCGGCCGAGCGCCTCGGCGAGTCGCGGGTCGTCCGGGAGCGCCTCCGCGATCCGGTGGTACATCGTCGGTACGCCGAACAGCATCGTCGCCCCGTCGTTCAGCTCGCGGGTCACGCCCTCCGTCCCGAACCGCCCGAGGTGCCGTACCGAGCCGCCGCGCCGCAGCGGCCCCAGGATGCCGAGAATCAGACCGTGCACATGAAAGAGCGGAAGCCCGTGCACCAGTACGTCGTCGGAGGTCCACTGCCAGGCGTCGGCGAGCGCGTCCAGGGTGGCGGCGACGGCCCGGCGCGGAATGACGGCGCCCTTGGGCGGGCCGGTGGTGCCGGAGGTGTAGACGATCAGGGCCGGGGTTTCGGGGGCGGGTTCGTACGTCGTCCTGGGTGCCGCCCCCGCGGACGCACGTACGTCGACGTCGACGTCGATGCGCTCCAACGAGCCGAAGGCAGAAGGGAGTTGATCGCCGGGCGCGGCGAGTACCAGAGCCGGTGCGCTGTCCTTGAGGATGTGCCCCAGCTCGCTCTCCCCCGACTTCGGGTTGAGCGGCACCGCCGGGACCCCGGCCAGCAGCGCGGCCACGACGCCGACGGCCGTCTCCAGCGTCGGCGTCGCCCAGACGGCGACCCGGCCACCCGCCCCGGAGATCCGGTCGGCGAGGGATCCCGCCGAGGCGGCGAGCTCGGCGTACGTCAGCGAGCGCTCGCCGAAGCGCAGGGCGGGCCGCCCGTCCGGGGCACCGGTCGGATCGCCGGTCAGGCCGGGGAAGAGAGGGGACACGCGTCGTACTCCTTGATCGTCCGTCGTCACGTCAGTCGTACAGGTGCTCCATGGCGGCTGTCACCCCCAGCCATACCACTCGTGCGCCGCACCGTCGCGTCTCCGGTGTCCCCGGTGTCTCACGCATTGCCATGGAGCACCCCGTTCCTGGTTTCCTGCCGCGTTCCTCGTTCCGTCACCGATGCTGCGGCTTCCCCCGGAGGTGAAGGTCAAGAGCGCTTGTTAACCTTCACCTGATTCCACTATCAGTGGTGAACCAGCAGTACACGCCTTACCGAGGGAGTCCCTGTGGTCCGCATCGCGATCGTCACCTACGACCCCCGTCCGGGGACCAGCCAGGACCGCGACTTCCCGGTCCTGGTACGGGAGCTGGTGGCAGCCGGGGCCGACGCGACCGCCGTCCACTGGGACGACCCCGACATCGACTGGGGGGCCTTCGATCTCGCGCTCGTCCGGTCCACCTGGGACTACACCTGGCGCGCTGAGGAGTTCGCGGGCTGGCTGGAGCGGTGCGAGAAGGTCACGCGGGTCGCGAATCCGGTCGGCGTCCTGCGCTGGAACATGGACAAGCGGTACCTCGGTGAGCTGGCCGCGGCCGGGGTCCCCACGGTCCCCACCACCTATCTCGCCCCGGGTGACGCCCCCGTCCTCCCCGACGACCGCGAGTACGTCGTCAAGCCCACCTCGGGCGCCGGCGCCCGTTACGCGGCCCGCTACACGCCCGAGGACCGGGAGGCGGCTGTACTGCATCTCGCGCGTATGCACGCCGAGGGGTTCACCGCGATGGTGCAGCCGTACGTCGGGAGCATCGACGTCACCGGGGAACGTGCCCTGCAGTTCTTCGGCGGTCGTCTTCTGCACGCCAGCCGCAAGGGCGCGGTGCTGGCTCCCGGCTCGACGTACGACGACGAGAAGGTCGCCCATCCCGATCTTGAGGTCTGGTATCCGACCCCGGCCGAACTCGCCGTCGCCGAGCGGGCGTTGGCTGCCGTACCGGACAACCCCGGGCTGCTGTACGCCCGTGTGGACCTCGTCCTCGGTGACGACGGCGAACCCCGGGTCATGGAGCTGGAGTTGATCGAACCGAACCTGTTCCTCGATCTGCATCCGGACTCGGTGCCGGTGGTCGTGCAGGCCGTCCTGAGGGCCGCCGCCAGCCGGTAGGGACCGGCCGGCCCGTCAGTCCCTGACCGCAGTCCGCTGCACCAGCCCCCAGGTGAACTCCGCCACGCACTCCCGTCGCGCCCCCACCGCGTCCGGTGCCGTGAACGCCAGTCCCCAGCGTGTGGGGGCCGTTCCCTCCAGGGGGCGCGCGGGGGCGAAGGCGCGGGCGACCTCGTCGACCGTGCAGGACCAGGGGCGCAGGTCGGTCAGCGTGCGGAGGTCGGGGGCGGGGGCGCCCGGGGCTCGTACCAGCCACTCGTTCCAGGCAACGCCGTTCGGGGCGACGAGCACCTCGAAGCGCAGGTCGGGCCAGAGGGGGACAGACCACAGCCAGGCCTCGCACTCCAGGTCGCCGATCCTGCGGGGCGTCACCGACTCGGGGGCGCCGAGAACCGAGCGGTACCGGGAGGCGGCGCGGCGGGCACGCGGGGAGCGGAGCATCGCCTGCCAGCGTTTGTTGGCCTCCCGCATGTCCGCGATCGACACTCCCAGCTCGCGCCGGGCGTCCTCCACCAGGTCCGGGTTGTGGTCGGCCATGCGGCGCAGCAGCACCAGCTGGAAGTCGATAACCGTCAGCATGCGGACCATCGTCCCGTATCCACCGGTGGACGAGGGTGGTCACGGACGGCAACGAAGGCGTCGCACAGCCATTGCCCGCCCGGGCCCTTGTGGTTAGCCTGTGCTTTGTTCGTCATGCCGATCGTCTGTTGAAATCTCGAACGTCGCCGAAAAGCAGTGAAATGTGCCGTAAGGCGCCGGTAGCGCCGAGATCGTAGACACCTTGGACACAAGAGAGGGGGCCGTCATGGGACGCCTCGTACCTGCCGTGACCCGGGCTCTCGACATTCTTGAGCTCTTCCTGGACGGGGACGGCACGCTCTCCGCCCCGGACATAGTGCGCCGACTCCAGCTGCCGCGCACCACCGTGCACGAACTGGTGACGACACTCGCCGCCCGTTCGTACATCGTGCAGGTCCCCGGCCAGCCGGGACGCTACCGCCTGGGCGTACGCCCGTACCAGCTCGGCAGCCGCTACGCCGAGCAGCTGGACCTGGCGGCGGAGGGTCAGCAGGTGGCCCGTTCCGTCGCCGAGACGTGCGACGAGACGGTCCATGTCGCGATCCTCGAAGGCACGGACGTCATCTACATCGCCAAGGTGGACTCCACCCACGCGGTCCGGATGGTGTCGGCCGCCGGCCGCCGTCTGCCCGCCCACTGCACGTCCGTGGGCAAGATGCTGCTGGCCTCGCTCCCCGACCACGAGCTCTCCGCGCGGGTCCCCGACAACGTCCCCCTGCCCGCGATGACGCCGAACAGCATCACCGACCCGGCGGCCCTGCGCGTCGCCCTCGCGGAGATCCGCCGCCGGGGCGTCGCCGTCGAGAACCGTGAGTCGAACCCGGACGTGAGCTGCGTGGCGGCGCCGGTGCACGACCGCACGGGCCGGGTGGTCGCCGCGCTGTCGATCTCCGTCCCGATGATCCGCTGGAGCGACGACCACCGTACGGAGCTGGAGCAGCTCGCCGCCAAGGGCGCCGCCGAACTCTCGGAGCGCCTCGGTCACCGGAGTGTGGCATGACGACGTACGAGCCCACTCTCGAAGTGGCGGTCCAGGCGCAGGCGACCCTCGGCGAGGGCCCGGCCTGGGACGCGGCTGAGTCCCGTCTGATCTGGATCGACATCCTCGGCTCCCGCGTCCACACCTACGACCCGTCGACGGGCCGCCGCACGGTCATGGCGACGGAACAGCACGTGGGCGCGGCGAAGCCCCGGGCGGGCGGCGGCCTGGTCGTGAACCTGCGTGACGGGGTGGCCCTGTACGACGGCGAAAACGCCGACCCCGCCACGGGCTTCCGCTGGCTGCACCACGACCCGACCCCCGGCCGCCGGGCCAACGACGCGGCGGTGGCCCCCGACGGCTCCCTGTGGGCGGGCACGATGCGCTACGACGAGGCGCCGGGCGGCGGCACACTGTCCCGGCTGACGGGCGACGGCGGGGTCACGACCGTCCTGGACGACGTGGCGGTGAGCAACGGCACGGGCTGGAGCCCGGACGGCCGGCTGATGTACTACATCGACTCACCGACCCGCCGCATCGACGTCTTCGACGTGTCGGCCGACGGCCAAAGTGTCACCAACCGGCGCCAGTTGGCGCTGATCGAGGAGGGTGCGGGCTTCCCCGACGGCCTGACGGTCGACGCGGACGGCTGTGTCTGGGTGGCCCTGTGGGACGGCGGAGCGGTTCGCCGCTACACCCCGGCCGGCAATCTGGACCGCACGATCACGCTCCCCACGGTCCGCCCCACGGCCTGCGCCTTCGGCGGCCCGAATCTGACAGACCTGTACATCACCACGGCCCGCGTCGGCCTGTCGGCCCCGCACCCGATGTCGGGCTCGGTCCTGGTCGTGCCGGAAGCGGGCAAGGGGCTTGCCCAGCCCGCGTTCGCGGGCTGATCCGCGGGCTGACAGGACCGTACGGCGTCAGGCAACCGGCCGGGCGGGCAACGGAGTTCTGTTGCCCGCCCGGCCGCATTTCCCCGTCCCCGTCACCTCCGTCCCCGTCACCTCCGTCCCCGTCACCTCCGTGACTGTCACCTCCGTGACTGTCACCTCCGTGACTGTCACCTCCGTCCCCGTCACCTCCGTGACCGTCACCCCCGCTGGTGTTACTCCGTGACCGTCACCCCCGCTGGTG